>CAYULR010000150.1:0-6685 GCA_964445685.1 uncultured Algimonas sp. | reverse complement strand
AGCGGCTCGCCCTTGAGCAGGCGCGACAGCTCGGATGCGCTGTCCGGCGTAAATGAACCCTCGATGAAGCCGCGGCCACCCGTGATGGCGGAGCGGATATTCGGCGCGGTGATGATTTCCCCGTCGAGCACGACGGCGAACGGGCGGCCGATGTTCTTCGCCGTCATCTCGCCGAACAGGCGCGAGCAGCGGAAGTTGAACTTGAAGTTCACGATGGGCTGGCCCCGGTCCGGATCGACGCCCGGGGAGCTGTTCTCGAGACACTCGCCCGTGATGCGCGTGCTTTCCTCGACGATGAGGCCGCCGCCCTGTGTCTGGTGCGGGAAGAACCGCGTGCCGATGCTGGCAAGGCGCGAGTCGCCCGTTTCCGGGTCGAACGTGCTGATTGCCTGGCCGAGAGCGCGCTCATTGCTGCTGTCGGGGTGGACGAGGTGGAAGGACAGGTTGGCCGTCTTGTTGATTGCGGCCTTGATCTCGTCGATGTTCTTGGCGCCCGGAACCTGCAGCAGGATGCGATCGTCGCCTTCGCGGACCAGCGTCATTTCCGTCGTACCCGACGGGTCGATCCGGTCGCGCAGGACTTCGATGGACTGGTCGATGGTGCGCTTGCGGATGAATTCGATCTGCGCGTCCGTGATCTCCACGGAGAAGCCGTCATTTCCGACGGGCGTCACGATGGTCGTGCGCGGCGAGCCGATGACGCTGGGGGCGACCGGGACGCTGAGCGCCCGGACGACTTCGAGGGCCGCCGCCTGGTCTTCCGCGCGGCGCATCTTCGCGACGACGCGGCCATTGGCGATCCGGACCGTTTCGGCGCGGAGACCCGCATCGCGCAGTTCCGTCAGGATGCCCGTACGTTCATTGACGAGCGCCTGTTGCAGCACGCTGGACAGGTCGACTTCCAGCAGCATGTGCGCGCCGCCCTGGAGGTCGAGACCGAGATTGATCGTGTTCTGCATCCAGGTCGGCAGCGACTGGCGCGTGTCGGGTTTGATGACGTTCGGCGCGGCGAGCATCAGGCCCAGCGCAACGAGACCGAGGATGAAGAACGTCTTCCAGCGAGAGAAGAAAAGCATGGTAGCCCGACCCTAGTCGTTGGCGGCGGATTTGCGGTTCCGCACATCCGCGATCATGGTCCGCACGACCTTTACGTCGTTGTTCGCGCCCAGCGTGATCGTCAGGTCTTCGTCGGTGACCTTTTTCACTTTGCCGATCAGGCCGCCATTCGTGACGACTTCGTCGCCACGCGCGATGGCGTCCAGCATGGCCTTGTGCTTCTTCATGCGCTGGCTCTGCGGACGGATCAGCAGGAAGTAGAAGATCAGGCCGATCAGGGCCAGCATCAGGAACTGGCCGCCGACGGCGGTGCCTGCACCTGGAGGTGCGGACTGCAAGATCAGGGAGAAAGGCATAAGGGACTCCGCCTGTGCGAGGCTGCATCCCCATTGACCAGCCCGCTCGGTGAACGGGCCTTATAGAGAGGCGCGCCCTGTCCGCAAGCGATGGCGGCAGACCGCGCGGAATGAATCTAGCGTTTCAGGCAGTGCCCGTCCGGCAGGTTCAGGCGCTGGCCCGGCTGCAGGATGTAGGGGGCTTTCAGATCGTTCGCCTCTGCGATGGCATCGACCGACAGGCAGGTCCGGCGCGAAATGGCGTAGAGCGTGTCCTTGGGCGGAACCGCATAGACCTGCGGCGCGACATCGGGACCCGTGACGTCCAGCACAACGGCTTCGTCGGGGACGGGCTCGACGATGCGGCGGACGACCTGGTTCGACACAACTTGCCGCACCGGAATGCGCAAGGTCTGCCCAATGGCCAGAGTGTTCCCGGACAGTCCGTTGGCAGCCTGGAGATCGCCGACGCTCACTCCGAAGCGCTTGGACAGGCTGTAGAGTGTCTCGCCTTTGGCAACCGTATGCGTGCCGAAGGACAGGGTTTGGGACGCCGTTGGTTGGGCCGCACTGGGCTCAGTCGGCGTTTGCGGGGCCGACGGAACGTTGGTCGCCGACAGGCCGTGCGCGCGGTTGAAGGCGCGGATGCGTGCGGCTTCCGCTTCGACGGCGGTCCGGTTGGAAGTGTTCTCGGCGGCCGAGGCCGTAGAAGACACGCCCCCCAAAAGAACCAAGGCGATTGCTACCGTCCGCATGCTGTTCCCTCCCCGGCGCGATTGCGCCAATGAAACGGAGGAAAGTTGCCGGAACAGGGTTAAGGAAGGGCTAAGCCTCTGAAGGACTGGCTTTTCGCTCCACGATCCCGACCGCCACGATGGACAATTCGTACAGCAGATAGATCGCCCCGCCGAGGATGAACTGCGTGATCGGATCGGGCGGCGTGGCGAAGGCCGCGAAGACGGCAATGCCGAGAATGGCGTATTTGCGCCAATTGCGGAGCTGTTCAGAATTGACGATCCCGGCCCGGCCTAGAAGGGACAGGATGACCGGCAGCTGGAACGATAGGCCGAAGGCCAGGAACAGCGTCGTGGAGAGCTTCAGATAATCCGCGATGCGCGGCAACAGCTTGATCTCCTGATCGCCGCCGATCGCCTGCTGGCCCAGCGCAAATTCCATGACGAACGGGAAAACGAAGAAGAAGACCAGGCTTGCCCCCGCAATGAACAGCACGGGGCTGAGCACCAGATAGGGCAGGAATGCGCCGCGTTCGTTCTTGTAGAGGCTGATAGGCGAGCACGGGAAAACCGAGCACGATTCCGCCGAACAGGGCGATCTTCAGCTTCACGAAGAAGGTCTCCAGCGGCTGGGTGGCGATGATCTCCATGTCGATGGGCGGCTTGCCCGCCGTCAGCATCCGGGAATTGTAGCGCAAGATGGCCTGCTCGAACGGCCAGAGCAGCGCATCGATGATGAAGCTGAGGAACGGGACGCAGACGATCATGCCCGCCACTACGCCCAGCACGGACTTGATGAGACGGGACCTCAGCTCGTTCAAATGGTCGAGCAGTGGCGCGCGCGAGGCTTCGACCTCGTCGGTTTCCAGCTTGGCTTGCTCGGTCATGTCTTGTGGGACGACTGGTCGGTCGCGTCTCGGATTTCGGAGTCGAGGTCGCGTATGTCCTTGTCGAGATCCTCGTCCAGATATCCGAGCGACTTCATCTGGGCGATTTCCGCGCGGAGCGACTTGATCTCGTCATCGGCGTCCATCTCGTCGAAGGCATCGCGGAATTCCTGGCCCATCATGCGCAGGCGCGCCATGAAACCGCCCAGCGTCCGCATGACTTTGGGCAGGTCCTTGGGACCCACAACGATCACCGCCAGCAGGACGATGATGATCATTTCCCCGAAGCCGAAGGACGGGAGCATGGGAGAGGCCTAGTCTTTCTTGCGCGGCGTGACGTCGAGCGCGTCGTCGGCGGGGTCCACATCGGCTTTGGCCTCGGACGCTTCGTCCTTCAGGCCTTTCTTGAAGGACGTGATGCCCTTGCCGAGGTCGCCCATGATGGCGCTGATCTTGCCGCGCCCGCCAAAGACGAGGACGGCGATCACGAGAATCGCAATGATGCCGATGGGGTGAGCCGTAAACATATGAGGCCTGTAGGCTTTGCGCTGGGACCGGTCAACGCGGCAGGGCGGCTTTGCACCCAAGCTTGCCTGCAATGTAATGCAGGCCTGTCACACGGTCGCGTGAACGGACCCGGGCGTGGTGCGTTCGTCCGTCATGCAGCTTGTCTTCCTGCTTCTCCTGCTGAGCCCGCCTTTTCTGTACTTCGGGCTAGTCTGGCTGTCCTATGCCAAGCGATCCGTCCGGCCGCGCCGGTTCGTCGTGGCGGGCGCGTTGCTGGGCGGCCTGCCCCTCGCCGCCTTTCTGGCGGTGCTGGTCTCCGTGTCAGGACAGCCCGGTGCGGCGTTCGGGATGGTGGGTCTTACAGGTCTCACCCTGCCCTTCGTGTCCGCCGGGCTGGGCCTGATCCTGGGCGCGATCGCGCGTATCATTGGCGACAGGCGAAGCCGGGCAGCCGGGCGTTGGGTTATGGGTGCAGCAGTCGCATTGCCGTTGCTGTTCCTGCTGGCGGGCTACATCAATGCCGTCGATCTGAGGGACAGACGCGCGGCAGAACTGGCGGAGCGGGAATTGCAGACGCGGCAGCTCGTCACCCTGGATGGCGACGCGACGGCTCCGCGCGTGACCGGCTTTCTCTTCGCACCCGAGGCCCCTCACACGCAGCTCTCCTACCGGTGCTGGCCGCGCATTCCGACCTATGGCTGCTTCCCGGAAGACCGCGCCGCGCCCTTGCCGGAGCTCCGCGTCGGGGACGTCGCGGCGGAAGCCGCTGTGCTGCGTACGCTCACCATCCTGCCCGTTGGCGATGGGTGCAGACCGGTCCGCCAATGCGTTCCGGAAAAGCGGTTCCAGGCCTGGTGCGACCGGCGCGAGGACCTGTCCGATACTGTCTGGTGCACCTCGCCCCCGCGGCAGAAGTTCGTTTTCGAACCCCATGACGACCGGACGCAACCCATGGCCTTCTGGGCGGACGACGTCACCTACCCCGACCTGCCTCCGCTCGGGACGAACGAGGACGGCTCCCCGATCCGAATCATGTGCAGCAAGACACGCGACAGCGTCATGGCGAGGCGTCCGCCGGAGAAACGCCAGCGCCTCTGCTACGTCCGGTTCAGGCCGTCGGCGCATATCCGGGGCGTCATCACCTTGGATGGATCGGACGACCTCTCCGGCGACGCCGAACACGCCCTCGCTCGGGGGCGGGCCCTGTTCGAGCAGATGAGCCGCTAGTCGTCGTCATCCGCGAGGAAGTCCTCGAAGAACTCCGTGTCTTCGGGTTCGTGCTCCATCGGGTCGTGATCCGTGTCGACCGTGTCCAGCATGGACGGCTCCGGCATCTCGAAATCCTTAGGCAGGCGCGGGTCCAGCAAGCCTGCGGACTTCAGCTCGTCGCGGCCCGGCAGGTCGGTGATCCGTTCCAAGTTGAAATGCCCCAGGAAGCCATCCGTCGTCCCGTAGGTCACCGGGCGTCCCGGCGTGCGGCGGCGTCCGCGGATGCGCACCCAGCCCAGTTCCATCAGCACGTCGATCGTCCCTTTGGAGATCGCTACGCCGCGTACATCCTCGATCTCCGCGCGCGTCACAGGCTGGTGGTAGGCGATGATGGCCAGCGTCTCGAGCGCCGCCTTGGACAGTTTGCGGCGCGCTTCCTTCACGTCCGTCAGCTTGTCCGCCAGGTTGGGCGCGGTCTGGAAACGCCAACGGTCCGCGACCGTGACCAGATTGATGCCCCGGTCCGCATAGTCGGCCTGCAAGGTCATCAGCAACGCACCGACGTCGCAACCTTCCGGCAGGCGGTCGCGCAGGGTTGCCACGTCGATGGGCTCGGCCGCCGCGAACAGCAGCGCTTCGAGCAGGCGCAGGTCGGCCGTGTCGGGCGCGCCCTCCCCGCCCTGGTCCAGCCGCTCGCCGAGCTTGGTCACGTCGGCCTCGATCCCGGCCGTTGCCATGTCGAGGCGCGCGGAGGTCGGTCTGCTGCTCATCATGCGTCCTTCTTTTTGGAGGTGGTGCGCAGGTAGATCGGGTCGAAGGCAGCCATCTGGCGCAGCTCGATGTCGCCTTCCTTGGCCATCTCCAGCCCCGCGAGGAGCGAAGAGGCCTGCACGGAACTTTGCGGCACGTCCGCTTCGATATCGCTGCGGTCGATCAGGGCGTCGAGCGCGGTCCACTCCGTCAGGTCGATGCCCGTATTCTCCATGGCGCGTTTCAGGCGGTGGCGCGCCTCGTCCATGCCGAGCACCTTGGGCTTGGGCAGCTTGTGGTGCTTGAAGGCCGACCGTGCACGCGACACGCCGTAGGCCTTCAGCAGGTCGAACATCTCTGCATCGAAGAGCGGCGTCGTGCGGGAGCGCAGCCCTTCCGGCGCGCCGCGCGGCATCACGTCCCGGCCCGTGACCGGAAGGCGCATCAGCCCGTCCACGGCCCGGCGCATCGCGTCCAGCCGTTCCAGCCGGAATGCCAGCACGGCGGCCATCTCTTGGGCTTCCGGCGTTTCGAACTCCGTCTTCTCGGTCGGGATGATCAGCTTGGATTTCAAGAAGGCCAACCACGCCGCCATGACGAGATAATCCGCCGCCAGTTCGATCCGCAGGTCCTGTGCCGTCTTGATGAAGTGCAGATATTGCTCGGCCAGGTTCAGGATAGAGATCTTGGCCAGATCGACCTTCTGCTTGCGGGCGAGCTCCAGCAGCAGGTGGAGCGGGCCTTCATAGCCGTCCACGTCCAGCAGCAGGGCGAGTTCACTGTCTTCGGCGGAGTCCGAGGCTTCGAACTTTATGTCTTCTTCGAAGACCTCGGCCATAGTCAGAGCGTTGCCAGCAGGGCGTCGAATTCCCGCTCCGCCTCGACACGGTCCAGCGACGGGACGGCCTGGGCGCAGTTTTCGGCGACAACGGCGCGCTCCAGCGCTTTCCCGGCGAGAGGCTTGGCCCCCTTGGCGACGTCCACCATGTCGGTCAACGCGCCGGAACATTGCAGTGCCACGTCGCACCCCGCAGCCAGCGCGTCCTGCGTCTTGGTGACCAGGCTGTTTCCGGTCAGCGCCTTCATGTCGAGATCGTCGGACATGAGCAGCCCGTCAAAGCCGATAGCCTCGCGGATCAGCGCTTTCAGCGCCTTGGGCGACGTCGTCACGGGCGCGTCGTCGGACGCCGAAAAGACAGCGTGAGCG
>CAYULR010000149.1:0-6775 GCA_964445685.1 uncultured Algimonas sp. | reverse complement strand
CCGCAGAAGAACTGGCGCGCCAGATGCGCCTGCGCGATCTCGCCGGACTGATCGTCGTCGATTTCATCGACATGGACGAGCGCAAGAACAACACAGCCGTCGAACGCAAGATGAAGGAAGTCCTCGCCCGCGACCGGGCGCGCATCCAGACCTCGCGCATCAGCCAGTTCGGTCTGATGGAGATCAGCCGCCAGCGCCGCCGCCGCTCCCTGCTCGAAGGCTCCACAGCCGTCTGCAAGCACTGCGACGGCGTGGGCCGCAAGCGCACGGTTGAATCCGCCGCTCTTGCCGCTGTGCGGGCGCTGGAAGAATTCGCCGTTCGGGGCAAGGCAAAGAAGATCCGCTTGAAGTGTCCGCCGGACGTTGCGCTTTACCTGCTCAACGAAAAGCGCGACCTGCTCGAGGACGTCGACAACACGGCCGACGTGACGACCGTGGTCGAGCCCGACGAAGACCTGATCCGTCCGGCCTTCACCCTGGAAGTGTCCGAAAAGCGCAGCGATGGCCGCAAGGACCCGCTCGTGCAGATCGAGAAGGACATCCGCGAAGAGGTCAAGCAGGCGGAGAAGAACCGCAAGTCCGCCAAGGCCAAAGACGCCGATCCGGAAGACGAAGACGACGAAGCGGAAACTGATAACCGCAGCGACTCCAGCGAGGACGAGGATGGCAACAAGCCGCGTCGCCGTCGTGGACGCCGGGGTGGCCGCAACCGCAAGCGCCGCAGCAGCGAATCCGACGCATCCGACTCCCAGGATGATGGTGCGGACGCGTCTAGCGACGACGAAACGGACGAGGACGAAGCGCCCAAGCCGAAGCGCCGTCGCCGTCGTGCTCCCAAGTCCGACGACGATGCGTCCCAGTCCGAAGATCAACAGGACGAAGACGACACGGAAGAAGAGGATAAGCCTAAGCGCCGCAGTTCCGGTCGCCGCAAGGCCCCGTCCCGCGCCCGCAAGAGCGATGATGCCGGGTCCGACGACACGGAAGAGGCAGTGTCCGAGGATGAAGATGACAGCACGTCAAAACCCTCGCGCCGCCGCAAAGCGCCCTCCAGGGACGGCGAAGACACGCCAAAGCCCAAGCGTCGCCGCAAGGCTCCTGCAAAGGCTGAGGACGACGAGGACGAGGTGAAGCCCAAGCGCCGTCGCGCCGCGCCGAAGCGCAAAGCCGAGGTCGAAGAGACCGAAGCCGAGGATGCGCCCAAGCCCAAGCGCCGTCGCAAGGCTCCAGCAAAAGCCAAGGACGAGGACGACTCCGAGCCGGAAGAAAAGCCGGTCCGCAAGCGCCGTGCGCCTGCCAAGTCCGCGAAGACGTCCAAGGCTGCCGAGACGCCCGAAGCCGACGAGGCGGAGGAAAAGCCGAAGCGTCGCCGCAAGGCCCCGTCCAAGGCGAAAGACGCGTCCGACGACGCCGAAGACACGCCCAAGCCTGCCCGTAAACGCGCTGCGCCGCGCAAGACGGCGGCCAAGGCCGACGAAACGGACGCAGACGCCGAAACCAAGCCGAAGACGACCCGTCGCCGCAAGGCCGCGCCGAAAGCTTCGGACGAGGCCGACAGCCAAGCTGAGGCCAAGTCCGAACCGAAGGCTGCAGCCAAGAGCAAGCCTGCTGCGAAAGACGAGGCGGAGGAAAAGCCGAAGCGTCGCCGCAAGGCCCCCGCGCGAAAGGCTGCTCCGAAGGCCGAGGAGGCCCCGGCTGCTGAGCCCGAAGCCCCCGCAGAGGCGGCCGAGGAACCCGTCGAGACAGAAGGCGGTCGCCGCCGGAAGGCTCCGCCTCGCCGCAAACGCGGTCTCATCGACCGACTGATGGGCAAGGAATAGGCGTCAGGCCTCACGAAATGACGCAGGGGTCACACTGTAAAGTGACCCCTGCGTAACTTGATTCCGCAACGTCCGACGTCAACAAGGCGGACATGACAGCGCTCCGCTCCATCCCCCTGCCCGTCCTCCGGCTTCTGTCCGGCTTGGCCGTGGCCTTTCTGCTGGTCTTCCAGGCTCAGGCCCAAGGGCTTCTGCGGGACACGGAGATCGAGGAGACGCTGCGTGAATTCTCCGACCCGCTCCTGCGCGCGGGCGGGCTCACTCCCTCCTCTGTCGATATCTACCTCGTCAACGACCCGGAACTGAACGCCTTCGTCACGCGCGGTCAAAACATCTTCCTGCACAGCGGACTGATCCTCCAGGCCGATACGCCGAACGAGCTGAAGGGCGTGATCGCGCACGAGGCCGGGCACATCGTCGGCGGCCATATTGTGCGGTCCGACTATGGCAACCGCTCCGCCTACGGCGCCATGCTCCTCGCAGCCGGGGTCGGCCTTGCCGCCATTCTGGCGGGCGAAGGCGGCGCAGGTGCAGCCATTCTGGGCGGTGCGACCCAGTTCGGCGCGGTCGAGGCCCTTGCTTACAGCCGCGTCAACGAGTCGGCCGCCGACCAGTACGCGGCGCGTTTCCTCGAAGACACGGGCCAGTCGGGCCAAGGCCTGATCGACTTTTTCGAGAACTTCCGCGCCCAGGAAGTCCTGTCGCAAAGCCGCCGTTACGAATATTTCCGGTCCCACCCGCTCTCGGCCAACCGGATCGACAAGCTGCGCGAACGCGTGGCCGAAAGTCCCTATAGCGACGTCCCCGACTCCGCCGAGGACCTCTACCGCCACGAGATGATGAAAGCGAAGCTGCGGGGTTTCCTCGACGCGCCGCAGCTCGTCTTCAGCCGCTATGGACGCGACGACCAGTCCGCCCCGGCCCGCTACGCCCGCTCCGTCGCGCATTTCCGAACGGCCAATCTGCGCAGTGCGCTGAAAGAGATCGACTCCCTGATCGAAGACGAGCCGGAAAACCCGTTTTTCCACGAAACAAAGGCGCAGATCCTCTACGAATCCGGCCAACGGGAAGAGGCCCTGCCCTCTGCCGAACGGGCTCTGGAACTCCGCCCGGACGCGATGCTGCTGAAGGTCGCCCTCGCCCAGTCCCTGATCGAGACGCGGGACAGCGAAAATCTGGCCCGTGCCGAGGACCTCCTGAAATCCGCCCTCATCCAGGAGCC
Organism: uncultured Algimonas sp.; assembly: GCA_964445685.1. GTDB lineage: Bacteria > Pseudomonadota > Alphaproteobacteria > Caulobacterales > Maricaulaceae > Litorimonas. Next base: position 3,733 of record CAYULR010000149.1, on the reverse strand, counting down.
CGGCTACTCCTATGGCTGGTATCTGCTGTCGCGCGCCTATGCCTATCTGGACCGGGATGCGCTGGCGAAATATGCATCGGCGGAACGCTTCTACGCGATCGGCGACCTGGAATCCGCGCGGTCCTTCGCTGGACGCGCAAAGCAGGACTTGCAGCAAGGCATCCCGCAATGGCGCCGGGCCTCCGACATCATCGCCGTGACCGAAGCCCAGCTGGACCGCCGCAGACGCAACCAGCGACGCGGCAAACCCTTCACCGTGGGCGTCACCGCGCAAGGTTCGCCCTAGGTCTCACTGCTTCGTCAGTAGCTTTGCCTCATTTGCCGCGTTAAGCGCGGCCCACATACCCCTCGCTTCCACCTCATCAGGGTCACCCCATGAAACAGTTCCTGAAAACCGCGGCTGCAGTCTCCATTCTCGGCATTGCCGCCTGCGCACCTGCCGGGGCAGCCGACATGAGCAAGGCCGACGTGGAGGAGATCGTCCGCGCCTACCTGCTGGAGAACCCCGAAATCATCCGCGAAGCCCTCGTGGCGCTGGAACAGAAAGCGGTTGAGGCGGAGCGTCAGGAAAGCGTCGACGCCATCGCCGATCTGGGCGACCAGATCTTCCGTGACCCACGCGACTACTCCGTCGGACCTTCTGATGCGAAAGTTCAGCTCGTCGAGTTCTTCGATTACAATTGCGGCTTCTGCAAACGCTCCACCGACTGGCTGGAGCAGACGATGGCGAAGTACCCAGACGACGTCCGCGTCGTGTTCAAGGAACTGCCTGTCCTGACGGGTCGCGACGGCACGTCCTACATGGCCGCCCGCGCCGCGCTCGCCGCCGCGCGCCAAGGCCAGTACCGCAAGATGCACTTCGCACTGATGGGCGAACGCTCCCTGACGGAAGCCCGCATCAAGCAGGTCGCCAAGAACCTCGGTCTGGATGTGGAACAGCTGGAACGCGACATGAAGGACGCTGCGATCGACCGTCAGATCGAAGACAACCTGTCCATCGGCCAGCGCATCCCTGCCCTGACCGGCACGCCGTTCTTCGTCGTCAATGGCGAGTATGTGTCCGGCGCGAACACGTCCCGCCTCAACGACCTTCTCGAAGAAGAGCTGGGCTAGGTCCAGCTGGCTTGGGCGAGCCGCCGGCTAGCCCAGAACCATCGCCGCAGCGCCGTAGAGCGCCACGAAGTGCGCCTGTATCAGGCGCACGGGCACGCCGCTGACGAACCAGGACCCTTCTTGCCGGTCCTGGAAGCGCGAAACGAAGTCCGACTCGCGGATGAACGGCGCCACGTGCCGTGACACACCGCCGCCCAGGACAACGCCGCCTGCCGCCCCGAGCGTGACGCAGGCATTCCCCGCAAACGTACCCAGCATGTCGCAAAACGTCCGGACCGTCAGGCGCGCCACGGAAGACGGGTCGGCTTGTCCGGCCGCAATAACCTCGTCCGGTTTCACGCAAATCGGCTCTTCGCCCCGGATGGCGCAGATCGCTTCATAGAGCCGCAACAGACCAGGCCCGGAAATCAGCGCCTCGGCGGACACAAACCCTTTTTTGGCGGCCCAGTGGCGCAGAACCTCGATCTCCAGCTCGGAGCGGGGTGAGAAAGCCGTATGGCCGCCTTCGGTCGGCACGATCCGCAGAGGCCGCCCCGGCAGGATGCAAGAGAGGCCTAGGCCCGTCCCCGGCCCCAGAACCGCAACCGGCTTGCTGTAGTCCACCTTGCCGGGGATCAGCGTGTCGAAGCCGTCGTCAGGAATGACCGTCGCGCCATTGGCCATGGCGACGAAGTCGTTGAGGATGACGGCCGTTTCCAGACCAAACGTCTTGCGAAGACCCGCTTCCGATACGGTCCAGTCCACATTGGTCATGCGGATCTCATCGCCGAACTTCGGCCCCGCAAACGCGAAGGCCGCGCGGTCCGGCGTTTCGCCGATCATGTCCAGATAGCTCTGCGCGGCGTCCTCGAAGCTGCCGAATGCCTCGACCGCATAACGCTCCGAATGGTGCAGCGTGATAGACCCGCCCGACGATCGCTCCGCCAAGGCAAAGCGCGCATTCGTGCCGCCGACATCGCCGACGAGTGTCCGCACGCGGGTCACGCGGCCGGGCCTTCGATGTGAAGGTCGCCCAGCGTGGTCGCTCCGCTTTCCGCGTCCGAGGCAATGGCGCGCTGCGGCGCGAACATGTTCATGCCGAGCGTGGACAGGTTGGTCCGGACGGGCGCTTCGGCCGCCGTGCGCGTTCCCAAATCGACATCGACCACTTCCACAGTGCCGTTGGCCGGATCGACGCGGATCAAGTCCCCGGTCTGCACCCGCGACAAGGGTCCGCCGAGCAGGGCTTCGGGATGCATGTGTATGGCGGCCGGGACCTTGCCCGACGCACCGGACATGCGTCCGTCCGTGACGAGTGCGACGCGGAAACCTTTATCCTGCTGCAGCCCCAGGACAGGCGTCAGCTTGTGGAGCTCCGGCATGCCGTTGGCGCGTGGGCCCTGGAAGCGCAGCACGGCGACGAAGTCCCGCTCCAGCGCGCCCTCCTTGTGCAGGACGATCAGGTCGTTCTGGTCGTCGATGACGATGGCGGGGGCTTCCACCTGCCAGTTCTCGCGCTTCACGGCGGAAACCTTCATCACGCCGCGCCCCAGATTGCCGCTCATGAGCGCCAGGCCGCCATCGGGGCGGAACGGTGTCTCGACGGTTGTAAGGACTTCCGTGTCGAGACTCTCAGTCGGGCCTTTGCGCCAGACGACCGTATCCGCTTCGGCGTGGGCGTTGCGGATCGGCTCACGCGTATATTCCATCAGGCCTTCACCGCCCGCGATCGTCGTCACGTCGGTATGCAGCAGCCCCGCGCCGATCAGTTCGCCGATCAGGTAACCCATGCCCCCCGCTGCATGGAAGTGGTTCACGTCCGCAACGCCGTTCGGGTAGATACGGCAGATCAGCGGGACGAGGCGCGAAATCTCCGCATAGTCGTCCCAGTCGATCAGGATGCCTGCGCTGCGCGCAATGGCGGACAGGTGAATGGTCAGATTGGTCGATCCGCCCGTCGCCATGAGGCCGACCAGGCCGTTCACGACGGCTTTCTCGTCGATGACCTCGCAGGCTGGCGTGAACTCTTCCCCCATATTGGTGATCTGCACCGCGCGCCGCACGGCTTGGGCCGTCAGCGCGTCGCGCATCGGGGTGTTGGGATGAATGAACGAACTTCCCGGCAGCTGCATGCCCATGATCTCCATGAGCATCTGGTTCGTGTTCGCCGTGCCGTAGAACGTACACGTCCCTGGCGAGTGGTAGGAGGCGGCTTCGGCGGCCAGGAGCTTGTCGCGTCCAATCTCGCCTGCTGCGAATTGCTGCCGCACTTTGGCTTTTTCAGGGTTCGGGATACCAGACGGCATCGGCCCGGCGGGGACGAAGATATGCGGCAAGTAGCCATAGCGCAGCGCCGCGATCATCAGACCGGGCACGATCTTGTCGCAGACACCGAGATGAAGCGCAGCGTCGAAGCAGTCATGCGACAGGGCAACCGCCGCGCCCTGCGCGATCACATCGCGGGAGAAGAGCGACAGCTCCATCCCGTCCTGGCCTTGCGTGACGCCGTCGCACATGGCGGGAACACCGCCCGCGACCTGTGCCGTTGCCCCGTTCCGACGGGCGGCGTGCTTGATGATCTCAGGGAAACGCTCGAACGGCTGATGCGCCGACAGCATGTCGTTATAGGCGGTCACGACGC
>CAYULR010000148.1:0-6775 GCA_964445685.1 uncultured Algimonas sp. | reverse complement strand
GGCAGGGGCTCGTGAAGCACACGATCGACATGCGCCGCTACGAGACGACCTCCGACGCCGTAGCCGCCAACGACCTGACGCCGCCGGAGCACACCCGGACATTCGTCGCCTGCGGCGTGAAGCTGCCCGGTCACGAGATCGAAATCCGCGACGCCGACAACAATGTTCTTGGCGAAGACCATGTGGGCCGCATCTGCCTGAAAGGACCGAGCCTCTCGCCCGGCTATTTCCGTAACAGCCAAGCCACTGAAGCGGCCTTTTCCAAGGATGGATGGCTCGACACGGGCGATCTCGGCTACTGGCATGACGGACAGCTGATCGTCACGGGCCGCTACAAGGACCTGATCCTCTACCATGGCCGCAACATCTGGCCGCAAGACATCGAATGGGCCGCCCAGGCCGCCGCACCGCACCGCTGTGGCCGGGCCTGTGCCTTCTCCGTCGGCGGGGCCGGCGACCAGAAGACCATCATGCTGCTGCTGGAATGCCGCACGCGCGACCCGAAGCTGCTGGCCGAAATCGAAAAGGCCGTTTCCGCCGCGATCCGACTAGAGGTCGGCGTTCCAGTCCAACTGATGCTCGTGCCGAAGTCGACCATGATCATCACCAGCTCCGGCAAGCTGTCGCGCGCCCGTGTGAAGCAGAAATATCTGGACGGCGGCATCATCGACCTTCAGGCCCCGGCACCGCTGCGCGCCGTCAGCTCCGAAGGCTGAGCTCCGCATGAGCCGCAGATGAATGCGGCTCTCTTGCCTGAGGGCCATGTCTGGACGTGCGCCACGCGCCTTGGTATCGGCGCGCCCAAGATGAAGGGCCCGCGCGACAGCCGGGTCGCCGCGCGACAAGAGCCTCCATGCCGACCGACACACAAATCTTCGACAAGATCTGCGAGCTGCTGAAGCCGTACAATGTCAAGAACAAGCCCATCCTGCGCACGTCCGGAATCATGTCGGACCTCGAAGTGGACAGCACGGCCGTGTTCGACCTGATCATGGAACTCGAGGATTTCTACGACATCTCCATTCCGATGGAAGTCATCAGCGACGTGAAGACCGTCGGCGAACTTGTCGGCGCGATCCAGGAGCTCCTGAACTCATGAGCGGCGCAGGCGGAGCGGATCTGGACCTGAAACCGGGTCTGTCGATCTTCAGCAAATACGACCCGTTGCAGCAGCGCGCGAGCGTGCTGACGAAGCTGGGCGTCGATCCGTTCAACATGGCGTTCGACGACATCATGGGCCCGACGCGCGGCCGCATTGGCAATCGCGAGATCATCCTGGCGGGCACGAACAACTATCTCGGCCTGACCTATGACGAGGCCGCCCGCGCGGCCGCTAAGGACGCCATCGACCGTCACGGCACGGGCACGACGGGATCGCGCATCGCCAATGGCTCCTATGTCGAGCACGAGCAACTGGAACGCGACCTGGCGGAGCATCTGGGCAAGCCGTCCTGCATTGTCTTCACGACAGGCTATGTGACCAACCTCGCCGCCATGGCGGGTCTCGCCGGGCCGGACGACGTCATCTTCATCGACGCGGACGCCCATGCCTGCATCATCGACGGAACGCGTCTGGCGGGTACGACGACCGTGCGTTTCCGCCACAACAACCCTGCCGATCTGGACAAGCGTCTGGCCCGCCAGAAGATCGCGGAAGGCGGCCATGCCCTCGTCGTGATTGAGGGGCTCTACTCGATGTTCGGCGACATCGCGCCGATCGCGGAGTTCGCGGAAGTTTGCGAACGCCACGGCGCCTACCTCTATGTCGACGAAGCGCACAGCTACGGCGTGTTCGGCGAAGGTGGCCGTGGCATCGCGGAAGAGCAGGGCTGTCTGGACCAGATCGATTTCTACAGCGGGACCTTCTCCAAGAGCCTAGCCAGTGTGGGCGGTTTCTGTGCGTCCAAACACCCGGAGTTCGAACTGCTGCGCAAGGTGATGCGTCCCTACATGTTCACCGCATCCGCCGCGCCGTCCAACATCTGCGCCGCGCAGGCTGCGCTGGGCGCGATCAAGGACCGGCCGGAACTGCGCCGCAACATCATGGCGCGCGCCGCCCAGCTCCACGCCGGTCTGGCCGAGATGGAGTTCGACCTCTGCGCCCCCGCCAGCCCCGTCATCGCCGTCCGACGTCCCAACGAAGCGCAGGCCGCGATGGAATGGAACTGGCTTCTGAAAGAGGGTGTCTACGTCAATCTCGCCGTCCCGCCGGGCACGCCGCAAAGCAGCAGCCTGCTGCGCATCAGCGTTTCGGCTGCGCATACGGAAGACGATGTAAACGCGATTCTCGGCAAGTTCCGCGCGCTGAAAGACAACAGCGCCGAGGTGATGAACGAAATGATGCGCCGGATGCAGGCGGCAGAGTAGACCGCTCTAGCGCATCCGGTTGAGGGCCGCGCGCAGAGTGCGTCCGACGATCAAGGCCGAGGCCAGCGTCGCGAGCGGCAGCAGGCCAAAGCTGAGTATCGACGCAGCGACATACCAGCCAACGCCGGAGCCATCCGACGTCCCCAATTGGCCCACAAACGTCATCGTGTACCACAAGACGCCAAGGGCGGCCGCTCCGATCAATCCGGACGCGATCCCAAACCGGGCGCGACTCGCCGTGAGAAGCCCCATCACGCCTGCAAGAGCGTGAGCGCCGAACACGAACAGTCTGAGGGTGGCGTCGTCCATGGAGGTGTAAGCCGCATCCGGCGTACAGGTTCCCAAGGCCGACGCTTGGCTATTTGGAGAACGCGCCCCTCCGGAACAGCTTCCACCCCAGAACCGGGCTCCACAGAACGGGATGACGGCGCTGCGCGTCCGTGACCTCCAGCGTCACGCCGCTGTGGCGTTCGACCTTTCGCAGCACGTATTCCAGACCGCCGCTAAAGGTGGCGGCGCTGTTCAGGATACGCAGCGCGGCGATGGGGCGACCGACCAACCGGCGAAGGAACCAGCGGAAGGCAGAGCCGCGCCCGCCGAAATTCTGGACCGGGTAGAGCCCCTGTTCGGCTGGGCCGAACAGCGCACGGCTCACAGCGTCATACCGGTCTCCGTAGCGCGCAACGATCTCCTTGGCGCGTCCGTCATTGCTTTCAGGGCGCAGCTCAGTGCGATAGCTTTCGAAGAAAGCCCGGCCCCAGAAATCCGTGGAGCTTGCCGGGGCATCGAAAAGCGGGGCTGTCTCTCCGGCGAGCTTGTGGACGGCTGCTACACGGGCTGCGACGATGCGGTCCTCCACGTGCTCAGACACGGCGCCGAGCAGGGCGCAGGGCTGGCTGAACCGGCCCCAGACCTGGCTCAAGAACCCGTCCGCGCAGCGGCGCTCGAACTGGTCCAGGGAGATGATGGAATACTTGCAGGTGGACAGGACACCGTCCTCCTCGCGCTCCAGATAGTAGACGGCGGGTGGGATCAGTTTGTTCGTCAGCGCGCGCCAGCCCGTGCCGTGCGTCCTCCGGTAGCTGTCGACCAGCACGTAGAAGTCCAGCATCTTCTCCGCATCGTCGAGGTCGCGCAGGCTGGAACCGTAATAGACGAAGCCAAGCACGCGGCCTGGATGGCGGTCGCGGATGGCGTCCATCACGCCGTGTACCCGCGCGGGCGGGTCGAGCCGTTCATTGCGGATCAGCGTTTCGAGCGCGTCCGTCACCGCCGGATGGTGACGGGACGGCTGGCGGAGAGGCGGAACGTGCTGGCCGGCATGTCGAGCGGTTCACCGTCCATCATGACCGGGCCGTCATAGGTGAACTCGGCCTCGCCCGTGTTCCAGCTGTGGAAGCCGTCGGGCGTGCGGTCCTTGTCCTTGAAGCCGACCCAGACCTCCGCGATGTGACGGTGCAGTCGCGCGGCCTTGCCGTCGACATAGGTCAGGCGCAGCTCGCCGTCCTCGTCGCCCCAGAACGGGTCCAGACCCATGGTGATGGAGGGAAGCGTCGTTGCGACCGTGCCGAGGTGAGGGCCCGTCAGCGTCTGGCCGTTGATGTCGAGCGTGCAGTCGGTCGGCGGCATCACGACGTCGCGCTCGCCCAGAACGGCTTTCACGATCCCGCCGAACACGGCCGCCGATCCGCCGATCCCGCGCGCGTGGAGTTCGTTCTTGGCGTAGTCCGTCACCATGGGCAGCGCGCCCGTGGAGAAGAGGAAGCCGTACTGGTCCGGCCAGCCTTCGCAGGACAGGCGGATCATGCGGGTCTGCAGCGCGGTCGGGTCGTCGTGGATGGTTTTCAGGCCGGACTTGCCGACGCGTTTCATGCCGATGACCTTGGCGATCTGGTTGGTCATCCCGCCCGACGCGATGGAGAAATCGGGAATGTCTTCCTTGTCGCCGACCTGGCGCATGACTTCGCTCATCACGCACTGGACCGTTCCGTCGCCGCCTTCGATGACGAACAGGTCCGACGTGGCGAGAGCGGCCTCGACCTGGCTGGGCAGCGATTCGAACAAAGCGAGGTCGAAGACGCGAGCCTCGTAATCGTCTGCGTAAGTGGCGAGGCGGGAGCCCTTCTTGCCGACCCGGTTGGAGTGAGGATTGATGAAGAATGCGGCCGTCATCGCGGGACCCCTAGAGCGCTTCCGTCCGGGCCAAAAGGAACGCCGCCAGCAGGCCGAACGCCAGCAACGGCATGGCGATGGCAGGCGCGACGGCGATGCCACCGGAGGCCGCGAACGTCGCCATGGCGCCGTCGATGATGAGGAAGACGAAGCCCAGTGTGATGCCGAGGATCAGCGTCCGGTCGCCCGTATCCTCCCGTCCCGTGCGCTGCATCAGGGCCGCGCAGGCGACCAGCAGGATCAGCGCGGCGATGGGGCGGGTGAGGCGGTGTGCGTGCCAGAACCCGTAGGCGAAAGACGGGTTCGCGCCGCTATTGCCGGGCTGCATGAAGTTGCGCATCTCGGACAGGGAGAGGTCGCGCGGCTCTGCGGCCAGACGCGCAATGGAGGTCGGCGTCTGCGCGGTCGTCCACACGGCGTCCGATTCGACCGCTTCGGCGCGGCGGGGTTCCCCGTCAGCCCCGGCGACGTCCAGGCGGCGCACGCCGTCCAACGCCCAGCCGTCGCCCGTGTAGGTCCCACGGTCCGCCCAGATGATAGCGACGACTTCGCCGTCCTCGTCGCGCTGGAAGATCTCAAGATTGGCGAGGGTCTCGTAGGACTCGCGGTCTGTTGCGCGCACGATCGCTCCGCTGTCTTCCAACCAAAGCGGGTTTTCCTGCGTGATGTTCTTGATCTTGTATTCGCCGATGCCCCACGCCTGCAGCGCCCGCACGGCCGGGGCCATGGTGTAGTCGATCAGGGTGATGGAGGTCACGGCCGCGCCGAAAACGACGGGCGTCAGCAGCAGCACCTGCCGCGTGGCGCTGATGCCGAAGCCGAGCAGGGCGACCAGTTCGTGCTGCCGGATCAGCTTCACATAGGTCAGCAGGATCGCGACGACGAGCGTGAAGACGAAGATGCGATCGAAGATCACGGGCGCGCGCAACGCCATGTATTTGAAGGTGCCGCGAAAGCCTTCGCCGCTCGCCACGATGTCCCCACCATTGGCGAGACTGTCGAGCAGTCCGATCAGGACGAGAAAGCCGAAGACGACCGATAGCCAGGTGAAGATGAACGACCGGGACAGGTAGAGCGCGAACCTAAGCACGGCGCTCCTCCGGACTGCCTCTCAGCCGTTCGCGCACCGACTTTATGCGTTCGCGAACCTGGCCGTTGGCGTGTTTCAGCCACATGGCGAAGGAGGTCAGGGGCGGCTGTCCCATGCGGAAGGCGCTCTTGTAGAACACGAAGGCCGCGAACGCCGCCAGCAGTGTGATGATGCCCCATATGCCGAGCCAGGGCGGTATGGTTCCTGCAGCGCCGAGCGACTGCGCGAACTCCAGGCCCTTTTGCAGGGAGACGAGGAAGACCACGCCCACGAAGATGCCGGCGGATGACGGATTGCGGCCGTAGTTCAGGCCGAACGGAACGGCGATGAAGGGTAGGATGAAGAGCATGACGGTCCGCGCGATACGCAGGTGGAGCGCGGCATTGTTGGTGTTGCGGTCGATCTCCGTGCGCTGGTCGCCCCGGCGGTTTTCGAACAGCTCCCCGGATGTCAGCTCGCGTTCGTCGTCGCCGCGCATCCGGAAAGGCGTGATGGTGGACGCTCCTGCGATGGACATGCCGCCAAAGCCGAGATTGTCCGTCAGGATTACATTGTCGGGCACGCGGTAGCCGCGCCCTTCGCTGAGCTGCAGGACCGGCGCGCCCGTTTCCTCACGCACGATGAGCTCGCCTTCGCGCGCCGTGGTCAGTCGGAAGCCCGTCCGCACGCCATTTTCGAACAGGTCTTCGTAGATGAAGATCGGGCCGATGCCCGCATCCGGCTTGGCGGTCCCGCCAAAATAGGTGCGCGGCCCCACGGTCGTAAACATGCCTTCGCGCAGCGCCGCCGTGAAAGCGGTCTGTTTCACGGAGTTCTCGACAGCCCGGTATTGGTAGCGGCCGAGGGGCTGCAGCCAGCCTTCGATCAGGATGGACGCCACGGCCAGGATCGCGGCGACGGCGAGGAAAGGCTTCGTCATGTGAGTCAGCGACACACCCGCGCCGAGCGCCGCCGTCAGCTCGGAAGAGCGCGAAAAGCGGTCCACCGTGATGATCGTCCCCAGCATGAGTGCCATCGGAACGGCGATGCCCAGATAGTAGGGCAGCAGCGAGATGATCATGTTCGATGCGTCGGACGCGGGCTGGGTCGAGGTCGTGACGACCTCGAAAATCCGCAAAAGACGCTCGAGCAGCAGGACACAGCAGG
>CAYULR010000147.1:556-6783 GCA_964445685.1 uncultured Algimonas sp. | reverse complement strand
GGGCGCGCGCGAATTTCAGGTTGGTCGCTTCGGCGAACCGGGCCTGGATCTCCACGAGCGCCGTCACGCTCTTGCCGTTTTCGGCCGCGTCGATCAGCGCGCGCACGATGGGACTGTCGTCGGAGGTGCGGTAGAGCGTCTGCTTGATGACGACCACGTCCGGGTCCCGCGCGGCCTGGCGCAGGAACTGGATGACGACGTCGAACTCTTCATAGGGGTGGTGGACGAGGATGTCCTTGGCCGCGATGGCCGCGATGTGGTTGCCGTCATAGTCGCGGATGCGTTCCGGGAAGCGCGCTTGGAAGGGCGGAAAGAGCAGGTCGTGACGGCCGCTGTCGATCAGGCCTTTCAGGTCGACCATGCCGAGGAAGCTCGCCTCTTGGATGTCCTCGTCCCAGCACTCGAAGCTCTCGATCAGGAAATGGCGCAGACCGGTGTCGATGCCCTCGTTCAGCTCCAGCCGGATCACCCGGCCACGGCGGCGCTCTTTCAGCAGGAATTCGAAGTGGCGGACCAGGTCCTCGGCCTCTTCGTCGATGGCGATGTCGCTGTCGCGCGTGATGCGGAACAGGCCGAGACTGTCGATGTCGCTGTCCGGGAACAGGTCGGGCAGGAAGTGACCGATCACGTCTTCCATCTGGACGTAGTCACGCTTCTTGGTCCCGGCGGAGAGCTGCAGGAAACGCGGCAGGTGGGACGGGATGGGCACGAGGGCGAAGGCTGTCTCGTCCGGGTCGTCGCGGTGCGTCAGCGACGCCGCGATGCCCAGCGACAGGTTGGACAGGAACGGGAACGGGTGCGCCGCATCCACGGCCAAGGGCGACAGGAGCGGCAGGATCTGCGTCTCGAAGCGCTGGCGCAGTTCGGACAAGGCGTCTTCGTCGAGATCGGAAACCCGCGACACGACGATCTTCTTGTTGGCCATTTCGGCGCGTATGCTGGTCCAGGCGCGCTCCTGCGCGTCGATCAGCTTGTCAACCTGCTTGGCGATCTTCTCCAGTTGGCGGTCCGGCGTGAGGCCGTCAAAGCTGGGCGCGTTCATGCCCGCGAGCATCTGGGTCCGCAGGCCCGCCACGCGGACCATGTAGAATTCGTCGAGGTTGGAGGCGGAGATGCTCAGGAAGCGCAAGCGCTCCAGCAGCGGCACGCTCTTGTTGCGCGCCTCTTCCATGACCCGCGTGTTGAACTGCAACCAGGACAGTTCGCGGTTGAAATATCGTTGGGAGGAACCGGATGGCATGGCGGAGCTATGCCAAGGGCCATGGGGCGCGTCTAGGACAGACCGGCCTCGCCGGAAAAGAAAGCCTTAAGCGGCTGCGCTGGCCGTGTCGTCGGCCAGAATGGCGTAGAGCGCTTCGGCGTCCGGCGCGGCGCGCAGGCGCTGGCGCAGTTCCTGGCGGCGCAACAGGCGCGAGACGCGGGCCAGCGCGCGCAGGTGCGCCCCGCCGCAATCGGCCGGGGCCAGCAGGAAGCAGACCAGATCGACCGGGCGTCCATCGACCGCGTCGAATTCCAACGGTTCGGACAGGCGCGCGAATGCCGCAACCACGCGGTCCATGCCTTCGATGCGCGCATGGGGCAGCGCCACGCCATTGCCCACGCCGGTGGAGCCGAGACGTTCGCGTTCGGTCGCGGCGGCGACGATGTCGCGGCACATCACGCCTTTGTCGGCCAGGCCGTGCGTTTCGATGAGGCGCAGGGCGATGTCGCGGAACAGCTGCTTGGAGCTGGTCGCGGCGAGGTCGCAAATCATCGTGTCTGCGCTGAAAAGGGCGCGGTCGGTCATAACGGGTCTCAAGGGGCCGGATGCGCGACGGCGCGCCGGTAGTGTCTTTCAAGTGTCGGCAGCGGCTCTCGGCCAGCAGACCGCCCCCTCATTGAGGCGAGTCGGGCGCAGCCGCGCGACAACGGGGCCGCACATACAGGCGGCGGGCGGGCGCGACACGCCCCCCACACATAACTTTGATTACGCCGCGACGAATTCGATGGTGCCGCCCCTGAGGGGGAAATCCATGCCCCTAATCGTCGGTTTTGGGGTCGATCCAGCCAATATGGCCGTCGGCGCGCTTGAACACGACATTCAGCCCGCCATGGCGCGAATTGTGGAAGACCACCACGCCGGAGTCGGCCAGCCCGACCTCCAGCGCCGCCATGCCGGGCGTCAGCGTGCGGATGCGGCCGGTCTTCTCCGCAATGACCATAGGCTCGTCGGAAGCGGGGATGTCGTCTTCATTCTCCGCTTCTGTTTCGGAGACCGGATTGCTGAGCACGAAGAGCGCGGCTTCCTTGGCCTTGGCCTTCTGGCTGTGGTCCTTCAGGCGGCGCTTGTAGCGGCGCAGGCGCTTCTCGACATGTTCCAGCGCTTCGTCGGAGGCGGCGTAGGCTTCCTGCGCCCGGCCTTCGCCCTCGAAGCTGGATCCGCTGGGCAGATGGACGGAAACGATGGTCTTGAAGCCCGTGCCTTCGCGGGACACGGACACTTGCGCGTCCCCTTCCCGGTGTATGTATTTGTCCATCATCTCTTCGAGCCGGTCTTCGACGCGGGCCTCCAGCGCCTTTGAAACATCGATGCCTTTGGAGACGATTTGGACTTGCATACGCGGCCTTTCCGTTACTGTGTGCGACACCTTCCCTAGCACGCGGAACAGGGCGCAAGGCAAGGCCCGGTTCCAAAAGCCCCGAAAAAGGGGGATTTCAGGACCTTTTTCCGCATCGCATGCGTATCGACATCATGACGATACGCGACACCTCCCCGGCCCGTCCGGCCGATTACATCCGCCAGAGCGCCAACCTCGTGCTGCCTCCGCTCATGTGGTTTCTCTCCTCCATCTGGCTGCTGGACGAGACGGCGCGCTCCGCAAGCGACTTCTCGGACATGAGCGACAACTGGCTCGTGCCGCTGGGTCCGGCCTTCGCGATCTGGTTTCCGATCTTCGTGGGCTGCATCGCCTACGGCGTCCTCCAGGCCCTGCCCCGGAACCGCACGCGAGAGGTCTTCCGCGCCGTGGGCGGGTGGACCGCGCTGGGCTTTTCCGGAATTTGCGGCTGGGCGTTGATCACAGCCTACGCGCCGGACAGCCTCGTGCAGTGGGGCAGCGCGCTGATCTTCGTGCCGACCGTGGCGGCGCTGATCGTGGCGACGGTGAAGTTCACGGCGCGCCTGAACGCGGTGACGGCGGCAGAGCGCCTGATGAGCTGGTGGCCAGTCAGCCTGATTGCGGGTTGGTGCAGCCTCGCCGTGTTCCTGAACTGGACACCCATCGCCTACGACCTCTTCGCGGGCGGCGCGGCGAACCTGATCGGCAGCCTGCTGATCCTCGCAGCCGCGCTGGGCTTGATCATCTGGGTCTGCCGACGAGCCTACAGCAACAAGGTCTACGTCCTGCCCGCCGTGTGGGGGCTGGCCTGGCTCGCCGGGCGGCACCTGCTGGGCGATGTGGAAGTCCCGGCTATCGGATGGGCCGCGCTTGCCGGCATCCTGCTGCTGGTCGCGTCCGCCCTCGCCCACCCGCGCGTGCCCATCACGGGCTATGACCGGCACGAAGCCCGCCAGGCCTAGACCCGGCGGAAAACAGGCGTCAGCGGTTCTGGCGGACCATGGTCTGCACGCCGTCATTGATCTTGAAAAGCACGATGATCACTTCGCAATAGAAGCGCCAGACCAAGGGTCCGATCACCAGAATGCCGAGCCCGCCCATCGGCTCGCCGCCGACGATTGCGCCCAACGCGCTGAACACGATGATGGCTATTCCGATCCAGAACACCACCTGAATGAGGACGGGCGTCAGCATCGCCCTGAACGTCAGAAAGTCGTTCAGGGTCGGCTTTCCCTCATTGCCCACCGGGCCGTAATCCATGTCTTCGTTCATTGTGTTTCCCCTCATTCGAACCGTTCGACAGTGGGGGAATATCGGGGCGTGTCAATGACGCCGGACGGGATCGCCTCCGTAGCGGTTCGGCCCGACCGTGCCCGGACGGATGAACCAGACGGCTTCGACCAGCCCGACGAGCGGCACGTAGAGCCCCGCAAAGGCGAAGATGAGATGTATCCAGCCCGGCAGGTTCATGTCCTGGAAGCGGCGCCAGGCAAGACTGAGCGACGGGATGAAGGTCAGCAGCAGGAAGACCATCAGAAAGACGAAGGCGAACCGCCCGACCTGCCCGATGGATGACCATTCCAGCGGAAACAGCGCCTGCGCGTCAGCATCACCAGCAATCACGCGGTTCGCCCAGTCCTCGACCGCTGCGACACCGTCCGGGCCGAGCGCTTCCATGAATGTGAGCGTCAGGACGAGCGTGACGGAAAAGGTCAGCCCCTGCACCCACCAATAGTCGGACCGGCTGGACCGTCCCCGGAAATCGAAGGCGCGCCGGATCCACTCGACGATGGCGACATTGGGCGGCGTCACACGCGCGCCTCGTCGGCGTATTCGTCATATTTCGGGCTCGGCCCGTAGCGGTTCGTGCGGGGCTCGGAGTCCATGCAGAGCAGCACGATCACCCACACGACCGAAGCGAAGAACGCCGTTACGCCGCCTATGGCCGCGGCGGGCGCGTTCTCGCCGTCCACGGCCACGCCCAGCGTGATCAGCGCCACGATCATCCAGACCAGCGACGCATAGGGCAGCAACAGCCACAGGCCCGACCGGCCCGTATCGTGCAGCCGCCGCCAGCCCACGGACAGGGACGGGATCAGGGTCGCCAGGACGAACAGGCCCGAGAGCGGTCCGCCCTCGTCCCCCATCCCGAAAACCACCCCGTCGACGAAGCTGAGCAGCGAGCCGCCGATCAGCACGAACAGGAAAAACCACCAATATTCCGCCCGCTGGCTCCGGCCCCGGAAATCGAAATAGCGCTGGAAGGCCCAACGCACCGCCGTGCCGAAATCGACCGAGCGGGCATACATCAGTCCGAGCCCCCGAAGGCCTCGGCCCATTCGGCGACTTGTGCATCCTCGATCTTGGCGAAGAGAACGTCGGGCGCGGAGACGGCGTGACCCACTGGCAGCCCGTCCGCCCAGCCGTCGAAGCTCCAGCTGCGGCGGTCTTCCGGCACGCCCAGCGCGTCGAGGATCTTCGCCGCCGCATCCGGGATGACGGGCTGCGCGACAATGCCGAACAGCGCGGCGAGGTTCAGACCCATGCGCACGCCCACGGCGGCCTGGTCCACATCGGTCTTGTAGTGCGTCCAGGGCGCGGCGCGGGTCAGGTATTCGTTGCCCGACGCCCAGAGCGCCCGCATCTCGCCAAGCGCCTTGCGGAAGTCCCGTGCCTCGAAATGCGCGATCATCAGGGGCAGGCGCTGGCTGACTTCGCCGATCACCCATTCCTCGTGCCCGCCGGACACACCGCCGTCCGGCACGACGCCGTCGAACTTGGAGCCCGCATATTTAGTGATGCGGTTGACGAAATTGCCCAGCACGTTGGCGAGGTCGCTGTTCACGCTGGCCTGGAACTCTTCCCAGGTGAAGGCCGCGTCGGAGCTCTCCGGCGCGTTGGCCATAAGGTGCCAGCGCCACGCATCGGACGGCGCCAGATCGATGGCCTGGTCCATGAACACGCCGCGCTTCTGGCTGGTCGAGAACTTGCCGCCATACCAGGTGACCCAATTGAACGCCTTGAGCGTGTCGACCATCTTCCATGGCTCGCCGGACCCCATAAGCGTCGTCGGGAAGCTCAGCGTGTGGAAGGCCACATTGTCCTTGCCCATGAACTGGACGTATTGGACGTCGTCCGCGCCTTTGTCCGTCCGCCACCAGCGCTTCCAGTCTCCGCCCGTCTCCGCCGCCCAATCCTGCGTCGCGCCGATATAGGCGATGGGCGCGTCGAACCAGACATAGTAGACCTTGCCTTCGAAGCCCGGGCGCGGGTTGCCGTGCGCATCTACGACCGGGATGCCCCAGTCGAGGTCGCGCGTGATGGAGCGGTCGCGCAGGCCTTCGTCCAGCCATTTCAGCGCAATCGAGGTCGCGAGCGTGGGCCAGCTGTCCTGCGCCTCTACCCACTCGCGCAGCTTTCCGCTCATCTCGCTCTGTTTCAGGTAGAGGTGCTCCGTCTCGCGGATCTCCACGTCCTTGGAGCCGGAGACCGCGCTGTAGGGATCGATCAGGTCGACCGGGTCCAGCAGCTTGCCGCAGCTGTCGCACTGGTCGCCGCGCGCCTTTTCGAACCCGCAATTCGGGCAGGTCCCTTCGACGTAGCGGTCCGGCAGGTACCGGCCGTCGGCAT
>CAYULR010000147.1:0-546 GCA_964445685.1 uncultured Algimonas sp. | reverse complement strand
GCCGCCAGTTCGGCGGGCGTTCCGTGTTCGTCCGTGGCGCAGATATAGAGCACGTCATGGCCCAGCAGGCGCTGAACGCGTGCATAGACATCGGCGGGCAGCATGGACCCTGCGAGGTTGCCCAGATGCTTCACCCCGTTGATGTAGGGCAGCGCCGAGGTGATCAGGATGCGCTTGCGGGCCGTGTCGGTCTTCTCGTCTGTCATGGACGCGCCATTAGGCAGGGGCGAACATCCACACAAGGGGAACGATGAGCGCCGCCGCTTCGGCGCCGTCCGCCACGCCCGCCAGCGACTGCGACACGATGAAGAGCCCCGCCAGCACCAGATTGTAGAGCGCGTGGAAGATGATCGCCGCGCCCAGCCCGAACCGCATCCGCACATAGCCGAGCAGCAGGCCCACAAGCGTTTGCGGCACGACCGCCAGCAGCATGATGGGCGAGCTCAGACCGCCCTCATAGTTGGACAAGTGCAGCAGGCCGAACAGCACGGCCGACCCGTAGAAGGCCGCCGGGAACAGCGCTTTGATCGAAGTTTCGGTGATGAG
>CAYULR010000146.1:5149-6821 GCA_964445685.1 uncultured Algimonas sp. | reverse complement strand
CCCATACGGTGCGCCTTTGCAAGAGCGGCGAGACGAAGACGGCGGAGACGATCCTGATCGCAGTGGGCGGGCATCCGTGGGCGCCGGACATCAAAGGCTCTGAACACGCCATTGTTTCGGATGATATTTTCCATTTGGAGAAGCAGCCCAAACGGATGCTGATTATCGGCGGCGGCTACATTGCGTGCGAATTCGCTGGCGTGTTCGCCGGCCTCGGAACGGACGTCATTCAGGCCTATCGGGGTGGCCGTCTTCTGAACGGTTTCGACGCCGAAGTGCGCGACGAAGTCGGCATCCTGCAAACCCGCAACGGCGTGGATACGCGCTTCAACATCAGTCCGACCGAGATCCGCAAGACGGATGGCGGGTTGATCGTCTCCTTCTACGATGGCTCCAAGATCGGGACCGACTGCGTCTTCATGGCGACGGGCCGCAAGCCCAATACCTCTACGTTGGGCCTGGAAGCCGCAGGCGTGGAGATGGATCCTGACGGCGCCGTGAAAGTGGACGAATACTCCCAGACGACGGTGAAGAACATCTACGCGGTCGGCGACGTGACGAACCGGGTCAACCTGACGCCGGTCGCCATCCGTGAAGCGGCAGCCTTCATCGAGACGGTCTACAAGGACAATGCGATTGCTTACGATCACGACAATATCGCGTCGGCCGTCTTCACGCGTCCGCCGGTCGGCGTTTGCGGGATCACCGAGGGCGATGCGCGCCGGAAGTATGGCGACGACGTCACGGTCTATACGACTAACTTCCGCCCGATGAAGAATATCCTGTCCGGCAGCGAGCACCGCTGCTTCATGAAGGTCATCACCAAGGGCAAGGAAGAAACGGTCGTGGGCGTGCACCTGGTCGGCGACGACAGTGCGGAGATGATCCAGATGATCGGCATCATCATCAAGGCTGGCCTCACGAAGGACGACTTCGACGCGACCTGCGCCGTGCACCCGACCATCGCCGAAGAGATCGTCACGCTGAAACCGCGCGAGATCAACAAGACGACGGTCGTTTCCTAAAGCGTCTCTGGACGTGTGGCCTAGGCGCGGTCGCGCCTAGGCGAGGGGGCGTCTACTCGGCCTCGATGAGGCCGGTTTTCCCAGCCGCCGTGACCATGGCCTTCTGGATCTTCTCGAACGCGCGGGCCTCGATCTGGCGGATGCGCTCGCGTGACACGCCGTAGACCTTAGCCAACTCTTCCAGCGTCAGCGGCGACTCGGACAGGCGGCGGCGCATGAAGATGTCGCGTTCGCGGTCGTTCAGATCCGCCATGGCGTCGCGCAGGAGGTCCATGCGGGCATCGTGCTCCTGGTCGACGGCGAGGATGTCTTCCTGGCTGTCGCTGTCGTCCTGCAACCAGTCCTGCCACTGCGTCGAGCCGTCTTCCGCGCCGATCTGAACATTCAAGGACGCGTCTCCGCCGCCGAGCATGCGCCGGTTCATGGAGGTCACTTCCTCTTCCTTCACGCCCAGCTTGGTCGCGATGGTCTTGACGTTTTCAGGTGTCAGGTCGCCGTCCTCGATCGCCTTCATCTCGCCCTTCAGGCGGCGAAGGTTGAAGAACAGCTTCTTCTGCGCGGCGGTCGTGCCCATCTTCACGAGGGACCAGGACCGCAGGACATATTCCTGGATCGCGGCGCGGATCCACCACATCGCGTAGGTGGCA
>CAYULR010000146.1:0-5139 GCA_964445685.1 uncultured Algimonas sp. | reverse complement strand
GCGGAAGCCCTTGTCGGGGTCGAACTTCTTGACCGCCTGCATCAGGCCGACATTGCCCTCGGAAATGACCTCGCCGATGGGCAGGCCATAACCCCGGTAGCCCATGGCGATCTTCGCCACGAGGCGCAGGTGCGATGTCACCATCTTCTCCGCCGCTTCCGTGTCTTCGTTTTCCGCCCAGCGCTTGGCGAGCATGAACTCTTCGTTCTTCTCAAGCATCGGGAACTTGCGGATTTCCTGCAGGTAGCGGTTCAGCCCCTGCTCCGGGGACAGGGAAACAGACAGTTTGCCCGTGTTGCCGGATTTCTTGGCCGCCGTTTTTCCACGGCGGCTGATCGTTTTCGTTTCAGCCATGGTCGAAACTCCTCCTGACGGAGTCATCTAGTGTTTTGTGATGCTGGTTTAAAGACCGTCGGCCTCTCGAAATAGACGCAAAATCGTGAGGTCTATTCTTCCTCTTCGGCGTCGTAGGCGATCTGCGACTGGCCGTTATGGATTTGCGGGCGCGGGGTCGTGTCGCCGTCGGTCAGTCCGGCCAACGTTCCGACGTGGCCGTCTTCGGCGAAGTCCTGCGCCATGACGGCGGACGGGGAGACCGTGTCGCCGTCGCTGCGTTGCGCGCGGGCCTGAAGGTCGGATTGAGCGCTTTGGCCCGGATTGCCGTAGCCGCCGCCATTCTGTTGTTGTGAATCTGCCATGTCGTCTTCCTTGCGTGTGTTCATCCCATCAACGCGGCGTGAGTCCGGGAGGTTTCGAAAAACATGCTGCGACACCTGACCGCCTGCAGAGGGAACGCCCCATCGGTGGACGCGGGCGGGCGGTTCGGATAGGGCGCGCCGCATGAGCCGATATGACAAACTCGATCAACTGGGCGGACAGAGCCCGCTCCCCGCATCGCCGGAGGAGGCGGAGCTGGAACGCGTCGCCAACCCGTGCAGCGAGCCCTACATGGTGCGCCTCGTCGCGCCGGAATTCACGTCCATCTGCCCGGTGACGGGACAGCCGGACTTCGCCCATCTGGTGGTGGATTACTGCCCGGACGAGTGGATCGTGGAAAGCAAGGCTTTCAAGCTCTTCCTCGGAAGCTACCGCAATCACGGCGATTTCCACGAAGCCTGCACGACGGGCATCGGGCAACGCCTGGTGAAGGAAATCTCGCCCAAATGGCTCCGCATCGGGGGCTACTGGTATCCGCGTGGCGGCATTCCAATCGACGTGTTCTACCAGTTCGGCACCCCGCCAGAGGGGCTGTGGATCCCTGACCAGGGCGTGCCGCCTTATCGTGGCCGCGGATAACCGCTTCGTGATGGCGGAGGTTTTTCGGTTTCCATGACCGGATGCGTCCGCTAACCGCTGGGCCATGTCCACAAAGACCTCGACACATGTCAATCTCGTCTGCGACGATGCGGACGACGCCTGCGTCTGGTCGGCTCTCAAACGCGAAGCCGCGACCTACGCGGTGAAGGAAGTGGCCCTGTCGTCGCTCCTGCACGCAACGATCCTCGACCAGGCCGACCTCGGGTCCGCCCTGGTCAACCACCTGGCTGAGAAGCTCGCGACCGCCGACTTTTCCGCGCTGAAGATGCGCACCGTGCTCAGCGAGGCGCTGGAAAGCGACCCGACGCTCGTGCCGTGCATCGCGCGCGACCTGCAAGCAGTGAAGCAGCGCGACCCGGCCTGCCATTCGCATCTGCAATGCTTCCTCTACTTCAAGGGCTTTCTCGCCATCCAGACGCACCGCTGCGCCAATGCGCTCTACCGCGCCGGGCGTGACCTCGTGGCCTATCACCTCCAATCGCGCTCCAGCGTTCTGTTCGGGGTCGACATCAACCCGGCGGCCACGATCGGCTGCGGCATCATGCTGGACCACGCGACGGGCTTCGTCGTGGGCGAAACGGCGCGCATCGGCGATGACTGCTCCATCCTGCAGGGCGTGACGCTGGGAGGGACGGGCAAGTCGGACGAAGACCGCCACCCCAAGATCGGCGACCGCGTCCTGATCGGCGCCAACGCGTCCGTTCTCGGAAATATAGAAATTGGCGACGGCGCCAAGATCGCGGCGGGCTCCGTCGTGCTGAAGCCCGTGCCGGAAAACTGCACAGTGGCCGGCGTTCCGGCCAAACCGGTCGGCGGGTCCTGCGGGGACCCGGCTGCCGCCATGGATCAAGGATTGTAAGACATGACACCCGAACAGATGAAATCGGTGCGCGACTATCTCTGCAAGCGTTTCAAGACGGATGCCATCCGCCTCGCGCCGCGCAAGGTGCAGGACAGCGTCGAAGTCTATCTGGACGACGAAATCCTGGGCCTTCTCTACATCGATGACGAGGACAAGGACGACATCTCCTACGACCTGAACATCTCCATCCTGCAACAGGATCTCGACGGCTGATGGCGGTCTACGCGCTCGACGAACACACGCCCGACCTGCACGCTTCGGTGTGGGTGGCGGACACGGCGGCGGTTGTCGGCAACATCATCATGGCCGAGGGCTCGTCCGTCTGGTTCGGAGCCGTGCTGCGGGGCGACAACGAACCCATCAAGATCGGCGCGCGCTCGAACGTGCAGGATAATTCCGTGCTTCACTCCGACCCGGGTCAGCCGCTGCTGATCGGCGAAGACGTGATCGTGGGTCATCAGGCCATGCTGCATGGCTGCACCATCGGTGACGGCTGCCTGATCGGGATCGGGGCGACCGTGTTGAACGGAGCACAGATCGGCGCGGGCAGCATCATCGGCGCGCATGCGCTCGTGACCGAGAACAAGGTCATTCCGCCCAACAGCCTCGTCGTCGGTGCGCCGGGACGGGTCATGAAGACACTGGGCGAGGCGGAAGCCAAAATGCTCAAGCTGAACGCGGACGTCTACGTCGCCAATGCGCAGCGCTTCGCCAAAGGGCTGAAGCGGATCGACTAGGGTCTCCTAGCCGAGGCGGTCGGCCGTCTCCGCGTCAAATCCGAAATTGTAAGTCGCGACATCCGCATGGGTGGCGTCGAGCACGAGCAGACGGTCGCTGACCGACAGTGTCGGGCCGAGGATCGAGCGGATGTTTTCCGGCGACAGGGTCGCCTCCAGCAACCAGGCCGAGTTCGACAGCGGCTGTATCGCGCCGATGCTTTCCATGGCTTGGGTGAAGATGGCCGTGCGGCCGGACTGGATGTCGGCCACGACCAGGGCAAGCATGGTCTCAATGGGCTCGACGACGGGTTCCGGCGTGGGTTCGGCCGTCTCCATGGAGGGAACGGTGAACCAGTGGGCGATCTCCAGCCAGTCGCGCGCGGCCATGTAGCCGCCGTCCGGGCGGAGCGAAAGGCTGGATTGTGCCGTGACGCGGCCTTCCTGGACGTAGGTCCAAACCGTCTTGTCGTCGAACGGCCCGTAGACCGTGTCCTGGGCGCGGACATACCAGCTGCGGTCGTCCGTTGCGGCGGCTTTAGGCTGGGGCGTGGTGAGGAAGCGTGTGTCAGGGGTCATGCGATGATCCGATCAGGACAGGCGTGTATGAGGGACGTGGCGCGGGTTCAGCGCCATCAAGACGGCCAACGCGACGGCGAGACCAGCGGAGATGAGCACGGCGAGGGCGATATCGAACGCGCCCATGGCGATGCGCAGCGCAACGACGATCTCCACCATCAGGACCAGCGCGGCGAGCGCGGTTGGAATGGGTTGGTCAGACTGCCAGGAGCGGTAGAGCGCAAGGCCCGCCAAAACGGTCGTCGCAAGCCCCACGAGAATGGCGAGAATGATTGCGGGCTCTCCGATATGCAGGCGCGCCAGCCGCGTCGGGTCGGCCAGGATAGTGCAGACAAGGCCGAAGAGCGCCTGCGTCAGCACCGCATCGACAAGCGTGATGCGCCGCGAGAACCAGCCGATGATCGACACGAACAGGACGAGGCCCTGTATGGCGATCAGCACGCCGACGCCGAAAGCGGGCATGGGCTCGGCCAGACGCGATTCGGCGGCTGAGACCTCGCCGATCAGGAACAGTTGGAGCGCGACCGCGCAGAGCGCGAAGACGAGCGAGGAGAGGATCATGGGTATCTCCGCCGCGCCGTAGCCTTGCGCCAGATAGGCGCGCAGCGCGATGGCTGTCGCAACGGCCAGCACGGCGAGTATCGAGAGCGAGCCCGTCGAGGGAACGCCGAACGCCGCCAGCAGGGTGAGCGCGGAGACCATGACGCCGACCAGCGTGATGCCCGCGATCAGGCGTGAGCCCGCCAGGACGCTGCCGCACAGGCCTATGGCGAAGAGGCAGAGCGTTGCAAGCTGCCCGTCCAGGCGCATCCGTGTCAGCCCATCCGAGTCGATCATCAAGCCGAACAGGGCGGCGACGGAGACAGCGAGGCAGAGCTTCGAGCGGATCAATGTGCCCACGAACGCGAAGACGAGCGAGACGACCAACGGGCCCGCCCCTGCGGGCCAGAGGTCGAAAGCGGGAAGAAGAATGATTGCGGCGAGGCTTGCGAACCCGGCCATGGCCAGGGCGAAACATTCGCGCGCCCCCTGCATGATGCCGGGCAGGCTGCGGTAGACAAACCAGGCGGCCACGGTGGTGAGAACGCACAGAAGGCCTGTCTCGAGCGCTGCGAGACCCAGCTGCAGGGCCAAAAGGCTCAACAAAGCCGCAACGCCGAAGAAACCCAGCGCGATCATGCGGTTGGGTGTCATCAGGCGCGGCGTGTAGGCCATGACGTGCGACTGCGCGGACGGACCGCTCTGGCCCGGAAAGGGCGGCGCGACCGGCGCTTCGGCAGGTTTGCCGAAGAAGCCCGCCATGCTGGTCAGCTTCCGCCGGGGCAGGGCGTTGTCATTCGCCAGACTGTTTCCTCTTGCACGCATCATGCGCAGGGCAATGCAAGGGTTGCGCCACTCTTGCGCGGCGGGGCGGAGAGTCCGTGAAAACTACTCTTCTTCGCCCGTTCCGGCAGGGCTCGCGGCGGCAGGCATGTCGCCGAGAATGTCGATGACGGAGCGGATCAGCGGGATTTCGTGCTGCATGGCGCGGTAGCCGCGCTCTATGAGTTCCTCCGCGCGGGTGAACTCCAGCATACCGATATGGCCGATGCGCGGCGCGACGAAGACGTCCGGCGGGTCCCCGGCGAGGCGGGACCGGGCGATGCGGTCCATGACGATGTTCAG
>CAYULR010000145.1:0-6826 GCA_964445685.1 uncultured Algimonas sp. | reverse complement strand
GAAGGCGTGGTGAACGAGTATCTGAACGATTGCGAAGTCATCGAGGAGGGCGAGCGCAAGATGGTTTCAGCCATGGAATGGCGCGAGAAGATCTTCATCGACGGTCTGGAGCTGGAAGCCTTCACCACGTCGGGCGGGCTCGGCACGATGTGCGAGACCTATCTCGGGCAGGTCCACAATATGGACTACAAGACTATGCGCTATCCGGGTCACTTCGACCTGATGAACTTCTTCTTCCACGAACTGCTGATGCGCGAAGACCGGGAGAAAGCGGGCGAGATCCTCGTCAACGCCAAGCCTCCTGTGGACCAGGACGTGGTCTACGTTCACGTGGCCGCCGAAGGCACGATCGATGGGAAGCTGTCGCGCAAGGAATTCGTCGGGGCCTATAAGCCGCTCGACATTGCCGGCAAGAGCCGTACGGCCATCGCCTGGACCACGGCCGGGTCGGTCGTCGCCGTGATCGAGATGGTCAAGTCCGGAAAGCTGCCCTCGTCGGGCTTCCTGAAGCAGGAGGACATCCCGCTCGACGCGCTGCTGCAGACCAGAACGGGCAGCTTCTACACGCGCTAGTTCGCGTCCGCGATCCGCTCCGCCGGAAGGCCGACGCCGTAGAGCTCGGTCCGGTCCACGATGATCCCTTGCGCGGCCAACGTGTCCGCGCGGACGGAGGCGGCGTTGCGGATTTCCGCCGGGCTCAACTCCGCATAGGCGGGCATGGCGCTGGGCTGGACCAACACGCTTTCGCCGAGGTCTGGACCGGGCGCGCCTGCATGGGCGCTGACCGCGAAGCCCGCCACGGCGGCGGCGGTCAGGGAAACGAAGAGGATGTCGGCAAGAGTATCGTAGGTCATGAGCCTTGCATGACCCCGGAATGTGCCAGAAATCAGACCGCTTTCGGGTCTTAGATGGACAATCCGTCCGGCATCGCCCAGCCGCGCCGGGCGCAGGCCGCCAGCACCGTATTGCGCAGCAGGCAGGCAATGGTCATTGGCCCCACGCCACCGGGCACGGGCGTGATGGCTCCGGCGACGGCTTCGGCGTCCGCGAAATCCACATCGCCGACCAGGCGCGAACCCGATTTGCGCGAGGCGTCCGCAATGCGGTTGATGCCCACGTCGATCACGCAGGCCCCGGCCTTGATCCAGTCCGACTTGACCATGTTCGGCCGTCCCACCGCCGGGACGAGGATGTCCGCGCTGCGGCACAGCACGGGCAAATTGTCCGTGCGGGAATGGGCGACCGTGACCGTGCAGTTTTGTTCCAGGAACAGAAGGGCGGCAGGCTTTCCAACCAGGATGGACCGGCCGATGATGACGCAATGCTTGCCCGACAGATCGCCGAGCGTTTCCTTCGCCAGGATCACGCAGCCCGTCGGCGTGCAGGGGCGCAGGCCCGGCTGTCCTAGCAGCAAGCGTCCGGCGCTGGTTTCCGTCAGGCCGTCCACGTCCTTGTCGGGATCGATCTCCGCGATGACACGGTCCGAATCGATGTGGCCGGGCAGAGGAAGCTGCACCAGGATGCCGTCCACGTCCGGGTCGGCGTTCAGCGCGCGGACCGTCTCGACCACGGTCTCTTCGGATGTGTCGGCGGCCAGGCGGCGCTCCACGCTGCGCATCCCAGCGGCCTTGGTGAATTTGATCTTGCTGCCGACATAGACCTGACTAGCCGGATCGTCCCCAACAAGAACGACCGCCACGGTCGGCCTGCCGGGAAGCCCGGACACCGCCGCGCCCCCATTTTCGCGTAGCACGGACGCGACGCGTTTGCCGTCGATCAGGATGCCGCTCATGCCGACTCTTTCCACTGTTACGTTCGCCGCGCCTATAGCGGGGGCGGCGGGCCGCGCATAGGGTCGTGAGGCTCGATGTGCTGCCGTCTGGACAGAGATGATCCTGAACGGCATTTCATTGGCGGTGTCGCGCGAATGTCGCGAAAAGACACTAACGAGGCGAAACGGCCGCAGACAGGCCGGGACCGAACCAAGGGGATGGATTGCGCGAATGGCCGGGCCGACCGCACAGCCGACATTCAGGGGCCGCAGCCTGGACGCGCCGCTCACGCTTGTGCGCCGTACCTTGCTGCTGGGCTTCACCGCGCTGGCGGCCTGGCTGCTGGTCAAGCTGCTCCTTGCGGTCGTCGCCCCGGAAAGCCGTTGGGAGCCCGTCCTGGTCGCCGCACCGCAGGCCCGCACGGCCCCGGTGCAGCAGAGCTATGATTTCAGCGACAATCCGTTCGCGGCAGGCGATGCCGGCGCGGTCGAAGTCGCCGCGCCAGACCCCGGCGACGATGCGCCGGAAACCACGCTGGACCTGCAGCTGAACGGTCTGCGCTCCGGTACGAATGGCAGCGCTTACATCCGCACGCCCAACGGTCAGGACCGCAACTACTATGCCGGAGAAGAGGTCATGTCGGGCGTCGTTCTGACGGGCGTGTTCCCCGGCTACGTCCTGATCGAAGTGAACGGCCAGACGCAACGCCTGACCATGGAGGATGCGCGGGCCGAGCGTTCCGTCCGCTCTGGGACCTCCGTCCGCTCTGGGACCCAAGGCACGCGAAGCGCGTTGCAGACGCTCAGCGCGCCCACGGCGGAGACGCTGCTGTCGCAGATGCGGCTGACGCCGTCTCTCGGCCTCGACATGAAGATGATCGGCATGCGTATTTCGGCCGGATCTTCGGGCCTCGACCTGTCGGACTACGGATTGCGCGACGGCGACGTGATCGTGCGGTTCGCCGGACAGGCGCTCGATAGCGGCCTGCCGGACATCGGACGGCTCCGCCGCGCGGCTTTGACCGCAGGGCCGGTCTCGCTCGACATTCTGCGCGACGGCAAACCCATGACGATCACGATCGGATCTTCCTCATGACGTTTCTCAAGACATTCCGCCTGGGACTGGCGCTCGGCGCGGCTTCTTTGGCTTTGCCGATGACCGTCGACGCGCAGACGGCGGACCACGTCATCAGCCTGGAACGCGCCGACATCCGCGACTTCATCGACGATGTCGCCGTGGTGACGGGCAACACCTTCATCGTGGATCCGCGCGTGGAAGGCCAAGTCACGATCAGCAGCGAACAGGCGTTGAGCGATGCCGAGGTCTTCGCCGTCTTCCGCGAAGTGTTGCGGGTGCACGGCTACACGCTGATCCGCACGGCAGGCGGGGAATACCGCGTCACGCTGATCCAAGGCAGCTCGCAGGACGCGCCGCTGACCACGGGCAATGGCCTGGCCGGGCGCATGTCGATGGCGGTCTTCACGCTGCGCAACGGCAACGCGGCCGACGCGGCGCGTCTCATCAAGCCGAATGTCCATAGCCAAGGCCAGGTGATCGCCAATCCGAATGGCCGCGTGCTGGTCGTGACGGACTTTCCCGAAAACCTGCGCAAGGCCCGCGAGATCATCGCCGCGATGGAAAGCAGCCGCGTGTCGCGCGAAATCATCCGGCTGGACCGCCTGTCCGTGCTGGACGCGGAAGAGGCGCTGAACGCGCTGGCGGGCCAGACGCCCGCCTACCGGCTGGCGGCGCTTCCGGCGACCAACTCTCTGATCATCGAAGCCGAACCGGACGAGCTGGCACGCCTTCGCACGCTGCTCGCCTCCATGGACACAGCCAGCGCCGTTCCGCGCAGCGGCATCGCCGTCATTCCCCTGCGTTTCGCCAATGGCGCGGAACTGGTCGAGATGCTGGGCACGCTGCTGCCCAGCTTCGCCGTGGAAGGAGCGGTGGTTCCCACGGTCGCGCACGATGTCGGCTCAAATACGCTGATCATCTCCGCCGAGGGCGAAGCCCAAGCCGAGCTCACCAGCCTTGTGCGCCGTCTCGACCAACGCCGCCCGCAAGTGCTCGTCGAAGCCCTGATCGTGGAAGTGTCGGATTCGGCCGCCAGGGAACTGGGCGTGCAGTTCGCGCTGGGCGATACGTCCGGGCGGACCGTGCCGCTCGTCTCCACCAACTACACACGCAGTGCGCCGAACCTGCTGGCGCTGGCCGGTGCTCTCACGGGCGCTACGACCGACGCGGCCACCCAGGCCGCCGCCATCGACAGCCTGACCGGGCTGGGCGGGGGGACCGTGGGGGTCGGCGGCCAGAGCGGCAACGTGCTGTTCGGGGCCGTGCTGAACGCGGTCGAGACCGATGACGACAGCAACGTGCTGTCCACGCCGTTCGTCACCACGCTCGACAACCAGCCCGCCACTTTCCTGGTGGGTCAGGAAATCCCCATCACGACGGGCGAAAGCCTCGGCACCGCCAACCTCAACCCGTTCCGCAGTTTCGAGCGGCAGGATGTCGGCATCCAGCTCGACGTCACGCCTCAGATCAGCGACGGCGACGTGATCCGCCTCGATATCAGCCAAGAAGTCAGCTCCATCGCGGGCGTGCTGACCTCCACGGCGGGCGACTTCGTGACCAACAAGCGCGAGATCACCACGACGGTGCTCGCCAATGACGGCGAGATCATCGTGCTGGGCGGATTGCTGCAGGATGACGAGCAGATCGACATCGAGAAGGTTCCCGTCCTGGGTGACATCCCGGTCGTCGGTGCGGCCTTCCGGTCGCGCGGCCGCAGCCGGGCGAAGACGAACCTGATGGTCTTCCTGCGCCCCACCATCATCCGCAACGCCGAGGATGCGCGACCGCTCACGCAAAGCCGTCTGGACCGCATCCGGCGCGAGGACATCTTGCAGAGCGGGCGGGCCGTGTCGAAGATCGACCTCCTGCCCGTGGACCCGATCGACCCGCTGGCGCCCATTCCGGTCGCGCCCATCACGTCGGACGTGCCGCCGCGTTGATGCGTCGCCTGATCGTCATCGTCGCCGTTCTGGCCGGGCTGGCATCGCTCGTCCGTCACTTTCCCCTGGCGTGGGCCGGAGCGCTATTGCCCGACGGCGTGGCGGATTTGTCCGGCACGGTCTGGAACGGCCAAGCCTCGGATGTCCCTCTGCTCGGTCAGTTGTCTGTCAAGGCCGGACTCGGATCCGTGGCGCTCGCCACGCCTCCGGGGGATGTGACGTTCTCGGGCAAAGTCTCTCGCGGCGGGGCGGAAGACCTAGTCCTCTCCATGCCGGTTTCGCGCTTGCCGGTCGGCGACGCCCGCTTGGCCGGACTGGCGGGGCGTGTCTCCTTGCGTGTCGCCGAGGCCGTGATCGATGACGGAGCCTGCGTTTCGGCTACGGGAACGGCCGCGACGGACGTGCTGGCGGTGAATGCGGCGCGTTTCGGCTGGAGCGGGCCGGAGCTGAGCGGGCCCGTGGATTGCGTGGACGGCCGGTTGCGCGTGCGCCTGTCGGGCGAAAGCGGTTCGGAAGCCGTCTCCGCCCTGATCGTGACAGGACTGGACGGGGTCTACCAGTCCGATGTGACTGTCACGACGCGCGACACGGCGGCAGGCAACGCGCTGGCCCTGTTCGGTTTCCAACCCAGCGGGGACGGCTACCTCCTGTCGGAGCAGGGCCGGTGGCGCTGATCCGTGCGGCCGGTCTGTCTTGCGCGCTGATGCTCGGCGCGTGCGCGAGCGTGGCTGAAGTCAGTCCCGAGCCTGCAGCACCAGGCTCAATAAGCAGCCTGCCGCCCCAGACACTCGCGCCTGGGCAGTGCGGCCTGTTCGGCTGGGATACCGCGCCCGTGCCCAATTTCGTCTTCTTCGCCACGGAAGGTCGCGGGTTCTATCTGGACGGTAAGGGCACAGAAGCGCTTGCGCCGCAAGAGCCGTTTCCCGCGCTCCGCTACGGGGATCTCACGCTCGATCTCGGCCCGGCGGATGCCGTGGCGGACGCGACGCGTTACGGCGAAGCGCGCATGACGCGGACGCTCGATGACGGGTTCGAGAAGGTCCGTCCGCTTATTGTGCTGAAGACTTGCCAGACGGACGGACCGTCTACGGTCCTGACCCCAACGCCCTAGAAGAAACGCTGCGCCAGCCAGACGGCTCCGATGCCGATGGCCAGGAACGGGCCGAACGGAATACGCAGGTCGCGGCTTGCGCCTTTCGGAATGGCGTAGGCGAGGGCGCTGACGCTGGCCGTCAGAACGATGGCGGGCAGCGCCCAGACCCCGCACCACGCCCCGCCGACGGCGAGCAGCTTCGCGTCGCCCCGTCCCAACCCGTCGCGCTTGCGGATCAGCCGGTAGAGCGTCTCCACTGCCCAGAACACGCCGTAGCCCAGCGCCGCCCCGAGCAGGTGGAGGTAGAAATCCTGCGCCGTGCCGAACGCCCAGGCCAGCCCGGCCGCGAGCAGGGGAAAGGTGATCACATTCGGCAGGCGGAAGGTGGCCAGGTCGATCCGCGCAAGCTGCACCAGCGCGGCGATCAGAACGCATCCTGCGATGAAGGTGACGATGTCGGCCATGCTCCGCGCTTTATCTCAAAAGCGCTTGGACGGAAGCGCGGAATCCCGTCATAGGCATCATAGCTTTGTGTAGTCGTGAGGAGCCGCGCATGTCCGATACGCCCGAGCTCCTCGACCGGACGGCCGACGTGCCCGCCGAAGACCGGCCTGCGCGCGACAATCCCATCGTCATCGCGTTGAACCATGACGACGACCTCGTCATGCGCGGCGCGCTGGCGGCGCTGCACCCGGCGGACTTTTCCGACTATCTCGAACAGCTGACCGACACGCAACGCGAAGGGCTGGTGGAGCGCGCGCCGGACCTGATCACGGGCGAACTTCTGGCGGAGCTGGAAGACGAGGTGGTGGAGGACGTGCTGCCGCTTCTGGAACCGTCGCTGATCGCCGACGCGCTGACCGAGCTCGACAATGACGACGTCACCCAGATCATGGAGGAGATGGAGGACGCGCAGCGCGAGGACGTGCTGGACGCGATGGAGC
>CAYULR010000144.1:0-6899 GCA_964445685.1 uncultured Algimonas sp. | reverse complement strand
CGTGGTTGAGGCTGTCCGAGACGATGGCGTCCTCGGGACCCAGCAGCGGCTCGAACACACCGCCATTGGCGTCGAAGCAGGCGGCGTAGAGGATGGAGTCGTCATAGCCGAGCCAGTCGGCGAGGGCCTGTTCCAGCTCCCGGTGCTGGTCCTGGGTTCCGCAGATGAACCGCACGCTCGCCATGCCGAAGCCGTGGTGCAGCAGCGCCGTCTCGCTGGCTTCGATCAGGCGCTTGTCGTCGGCCAGGCCGAGATAGTTGTTGGCGCAGAAGTTCAGCACATTGCCGTCCTTCAGGCTGATCTCCGCGCCTTGCTCCGACGTGATGACCCGCTCGCGCTTGTACAGGCCGTCCGCCTCGATCTGCTCGAGCTCGGTGGAAAGCGACTGGTAGAATCCGTCGGACATGGGAGGCCTCGTCAGCGTGTTCGGTTGCGCCCCTGTAGACGCTCGTTCCGCGCAGAGAAACCCACGCCGTCGTGAGCAAGCCGGGTGTTCATGCCCTCAAAGGGGCTTTTCTACGAAAAGGCCTGCAAGCCCGTGATCGCGCGGCCCAGGATCAGCGCATGGACGTCGTGCGTGCCCTCGTATGTGTTCACGGCTTCGAGGTTCATGACGTGGCGGATCACGTGATACTCGTCCGACACGCCGTTGCCGCCGTGCATGTCCCGGGCGGTGCGGGCGATGTCGAGCGCCTTTCCGCAATTGTTGCGCTTGATCAGCGAGATGCTCGGCACGGGTAGGCCAGGGCCGTCCATCAGCCTTCCGGCCTGCAGCGCCGCCTGCAGGCCCAGCGCGATCTCCGTCTGCATGTCGGCGAGCTTCTTCTGGACCAGTTGCGTGGCTGCCAGGGGTCGTCCGAACTGCTGGCGGTCCAGCGTGTACTGCCTCGCCGCATCAAAGCAGAACTCCGCCGCGCCCATGCTGCCCCACGCAATGCCGTAGCGCGCCTTGTTCAGGCAGGAGAACGGCCCCTTCAAACCCGACACATGCGGCAGGAGGTTCTCTTCCGGCACGAAGACGTCGTCCATGACGATCTCGCCTGTGACCGAGGCGCGCAGACTGAACTTGCCCTCGATCTTGGGCGTGCTCAGTCCCTCCATGCCACGCTCCAGAACGAAGCCCCGGATCGCTTCGTCATCCGTCTTCGCCCAGACGATGAAAACGTCGGCGATGGGCGAATTGGTGATCCACATCTTCGCCCCCGATATCCGGTAGCCCCCGCCGACGGAGCGCGCACGGGTCGTCATGCCGGCCGGATCGGACCCGGCATCGGGCTCGGTCAACCCGAAACAGCCGACCCATTCCCCGGTCGCGAGTTTAGGCAGATACTTGTCCTTCTGGGCGTCCGTCCCGAACACGTCGATCGGATGCATGACGAGCGAACTCTGAACACTCATGGCGGAGCGGTAACCACTGTCCACCCGCTCCACTTCGCGCGCGATCAGTCCGTAGGAGACATAGTTCACGCCCGCACAGCCATGACCCTGGATGGTCGAACCCAGCAGGCCCAGCGCGCCCATCTCCGTCATGATGTCTCGGTCGAACGTTTCCGCCCGGTTGGCCATCAGCACGCGCGGCATCAGCTTGTCCTGGCAATAGGCGTGCGCCGTGTCGCGGATGCCGCGCTCTTCTTCGCTCAGCAGCGAGTCGAGGTCCAGCGGGTCGTCCCAGCGGAAAGGGAGAAGAGAAGACGTCATGGCCCGGCTTGTGGTCGAAGCGGCGGCGCAAAGGCAAGAGAGAAGGGCTGCGACGTGGAGCCCGGCGCGCTTTGCGCTTCGGAACATCGCTATTTTCAATCCCCCGGATTTAAAATTTCCGCCATAGGCGGAACCGCGAGGTTGGTGCGGGTGAGAGGACTTGAACCTCCACGCCTTGCGGCACCAGAACCTAAATCTGGCGTGTCTACCAATTCCACCACACCCGCACGGTATGAGGCGGCGTGGCCTTTGGCGCGGTGCGGGGCGAAGGTCAATACGGTGTCTCACCTGTGGGAGGCGAGAGGGGCGGGGGCCGTTCACGGCCGTCTCACGCCGATTTGTGGGAAGGCGGCTGCCTTGTGAGTCGTCGCGCCGGGATGGGCGTGGAATGAGGATGTCATCAACAACCCGAAACCCACTGTGGAGCCTACCCCGTGACTCGCACCCTTCTTCTTTCCCTGTCCGCCGTTGCCCTGTCCGCGACGCTGCTCGCCACGCCCGCACCGGCCGCCGCGCAGTACAATAGCGGCTCCTCCTACGGTAACCAGCGCGTGGATACGCAGCGCGTCGAGCGCCAGCGCCAGGCCCGCATCGAAGCCCGCCGCGTCGCGGAAGAACGCCGCGCCAAGGCCCAGGCCATGCGCGTCAAGGCCGAGCAGGAGCTCGCCGCCAAGGAAGCCATGATGAAAGCGGAAGCCATGGCCGAGAAAGAGGCGATGATGAAGGCCGAAGCCATGAAAGCGGCTGAAATGACGGACAAGGACGCTATGATGAAGCATGATGTCATGGCCAAGGACGAGGACATGATGAAGCACGACACCATGAAGAAAGACGTCATGATGGCCGACTCCATGAAGAAGGATGCGATGAAGAAAGACGCCATGATGAAAAAGGACGCCATGATGAAAGACGGCGTCCCTTCCAACTGTCCCGAAGGGACGGTCGGCCAGGCGGACGGCACCTGCCTCATCGGCTAAACCCCCTTCCTCCGGTCCAGCCCGCCTCTCCGCATGACCGACGCCCCTAGTCCGTCGGAACCGTCTGGAAAGCGCGGCTGGGCCAGGGGCCCCTTCCGTGTGGGAGGGAGTGTCGCGGTCCTGACTGTCGTCCTGGCCGCGGCGCTCCTTGCCGTGCGGACCCTGTCCGGCGCGTGGGTATCTGGCACGACGACGACAGACCACCCGGTGGCGGCTCTGTTCCTGCTGCTGACCCTGTCCGGCCTGGCCTGGCTGGGTCTCGTGATCGGGCTTCGCCGGGTCAGCCCGTCCCGACCTGCTCTCTGGTTTGCTCTTCTTATGGGGCTGGCCTTGCGGCTGGCCTTCTTCGGCTCGACATCCGTCTACGAGGATGACTGGCAGCGCTATCTCTGGGACGGCGGCGTGGTGGCCGAGGGGTTAGACCCTTACGAATACAGCCCGCAGACCATCCGGGAGGCCGCGCAGCGCGACACGGTCGAGGCCGGTCTGCAGCCCTATGTCGCCCTGAACCAACGCTCCAGCGATCTGACGGGGCGCATCAACAATGCCGACCTGACTACCATCTATCCGCCCGTGGCGCAGGCCGCGTTCGCCCTCGCGCACTGGATCGCGCCGTTCCGGCTGGACGGCCTGCGCGGCGTGTTCCTCGCCTCCGACCTGCTGGCGCTGGGGCTTCTGATGCTGGCGCTGAGCCGGTTCGGTTTCGACCGGGCGTGGTCTTTGATCTACTGGCTGAATCCGGTCGCGATCTTCGCCGTGTTCAATGGCGGGCATATGGATGGGCTCCTGCTTCCGCCTCTGTTGGCGGCGCTGTTGCTCGCCCGGAGGCGTCCCGCCCTGGGCGGCGCCGCACTGGCGCTCGCGGCCGCCGTGAAGATCTGGCCGCTTCTGCTGGCGCCGCTGCTCTTCCGGCATCTGCGAACCCAATGGGCGAAACTGGCCGGGGTCGCAGGGGGCGTCACCGGGCTCACGGGGCTCCTGCTCGCTCCCATGGTCTTGTCCCTGTCAGCGGACGCCGGGCTGGTGGCCTACTCCGGCGGGTGGACGAACAGCAGTTTCCTCTTCCAGCTTCTAAGAGCGGGGCTGGACGCCTCGCTGGCGGACGGGGACGCGGCGGCCCGCCTCACCGTGGCGCTTGCGCTCGTCGGCCTGTCGCTCTGGTTCGGTCTGGTGTCCAAGGACGAACCGGAGCGGATCCCCCGGCAGGGGCTTCTGCTGGTCGCCGCCCTCATCTGGCTCAGCCCCACGGGCTATCCGTGGTATTTGGTCTGGCTGCTGGCCTTCCTGCCCTTTGCGCCTACGACCTGGGCGGCCGCGCTCTTTGTCGGGGCCGGCGCCTACTATGTCCGCTTCTGGTTGGGGGAGGCGGGTCACTATTCCCTCTACAGGTGGGGGCTCGTGCCGCTCTGGTACGGCGTCCCGCTCTTGCTCTTCGCCGTATCAAGGTTCCGAAACCATGACCGACACACAGACACGTAAACGCCCTACTGCCACTGCCGCTCCCACGGTCCGCGTGGTCATCCCCGCCTATAACGAGGCGCGCGCCCTGCCGTCCGTGCTGGGCGGCATTCCCGACTGGGTGGATGCGGTCATCGTGGCGGACAATGCCTCGACGGACGGCACGGCGGAGGTCGCCCGCAAGCACGGCGCGCGCGTCGTGCGGGTCGAGCCGCTGGGCTATGGCCGGGCTTGCCTCGCAGGCGTTGCCGAGGCGGACGATTGCGACATCATCGTCTTCATGGACGGCGACGCGTCGGACGACCCGGAAGACATGGCTGCGCTGGTCGCGCCGATTGTGAACGGCGAGGCCGACTTGGTGATCGGCAGCCGCGCCGTGGGCGAGCGCGAGAGCGGGTCCCTCACGGTGCAGCAGCGCTGGGGCAATGCGCTGGCTTGCTGGCTGATCCATGCCATCTGGGGGCACAAGTTCACGGACCTCGGACCTTTCCGCGCCGTGCGCCGCTCCGCCTATGAACGGCTCGACATGCAGGCCCCGACCTTCGGCTGGACGGTGGAGATGCAGGTGCGTGCGGTGAAACGCGGCCTTCGCTGCACGGAGGTCCCGGCGCGCTACCGCAAGCGGATCGGCGTGTCGAAGATCAGCGGCACGGTGCGCGGCGTTGTGTTGGCGGGCTACTACATTCTCGGGACGATCGGCTGGGAGGCCGCGCGGTCCCTGGCGTCGAAGCTAGCTCTTCCGCGCCGTCATCGGCGCGCGGTTCAGCGACCAGTACCGGGCGATCAGCCCTGACACCATGTTGGCGACGGCGATGCCGATGAACGCGCCGATCAGCCCGTTCATCCACGCGCCCAGCCAGACGAGCGGCGCATAGAGGATGAGCGACCGGATCACGGTGAAGATCAGCCCGTAGCGCGGGCGGCCCAGCGCGTTGAAGCCAGCTGCCGTGACGAACACGAAGCCATAGGCGAAGATCGTGACCGGCACGATGTAGAAGTAGGGCACGGCCAGTTCGATCAGGGCCGGGTCGTTGGAGAACAGGCTCAGTAGAGGCCGGGCCGCCAGCGCCAGGACGACCGCCATGATGGTGCTCCAGATCAAGCAGATCCGGTAGGAGACGCGGAACGCTTCCTCCACCCGGTCCGTGCGGCCCGCACCGCCATTCTGCCCCGTGACGGACCCGATGCAGGCCGACAGCGCGTAGAGAAGACCCACGCTGATGAGCTCCAGGCGCGAGGCGAGGCTGAACGCGGCCAGTCCCGTCTCCGATGTCAGGCGCGTCACGGCCACGGTCGCCAGCCACGTGGCGATCGGAACGACCATGTTCGTGCCCATGGCGGGAACGCCGACCGACGCGATCGTGCCCCAGGCGTGGCGCAGCGTCCGCCAGCGAATGTGGGCGAAGTCCACCGCGCGCCGCACGAACCGCACCAGGTAGAGGCCGTAGATCATGGCGATCAGATTGCCGCCGACCGTCGCCAGCGCCGCGCCCGCCACTTCCATGCGCGGGAACGGCCCAATTCCGAAGATCAGGAACGGGTCGAGCGCCATGTTCAGCACCGCACCCAAGATCATAATTGATGAGGGCAGCATCGCTTCGCCGTGGGCGCGCAGCGTGTTGTTACACATGGAATTGACGGCCACGATGACCAGGCCGGGCAGGGAAATGGCCAGGTAGGACAGGGCCGCCGTCTGCACTTCGGGCGTCGCGCCCATCACGCCGACGACGAACGGCATGGACACGACCATCAACGTGACCAGAACGCTCATGACCAAGAGCGCGAACAGTATGGCGGCGGCGGCGTGGCGGCGCGCGCGTTCGGTCTCGCCTTCGCCCAGCGCGCGGCTGATCGCGCTCATCGTGCCCGCGCCAAGCCCGATATTGGCGCTGTTGCCGATGAAGGTCAGCGGGAAGGCGATGCCCAGCGCGGCGAGCGCCACCGTGCCCGCCTTGGGGTCGGCCTCGCCGCCCAGATTGCCCAGAAAGAAACTG
Source organism: uncultured Algimonas sp. (assembly GCA_964445685.1). Taxonomy (GTDB): domain Bacteria; phylum Pseudomonadota; class Alphaproteobacteria; order Caulobacterales; family Maricaulaceae; genus Litorimonas. The sequence continues at coordinate 772 of CAYULR010000144.1, read as the reverse complement.
TCGACCAATCCCGTGCTGATCATGGCGATGACGGCAAGGCTGAACGGTCCCAGCATGCGCAGGATGTGGCCCTGGATCGAGCCCTGCGTCAGGTCCACCTTCGCGCCAGACGCCTTGGATGCGGAGACATCGGCGTCCGGGCCTTGTCCGTCCGGCTGGGGGATATCGCGTGTGGAAGCGGTCACACGGCCCCATGCCCCGAATGGCGGCGGGACGATAGGTCCAAATCGAACAACACGGCCTTGTGACTTCGAACAGGGTGACTTCGAACAGGGTCCGCCCCGGCAGGCCGTCATGCTTCGTAAGCGTTTTGGCGCTATGGGGCGCACAACTGCTTTCCGCGACCGTGTCCGCGCGTTATGCGCGTGCCGGTTTCATCAATAAGGTCTCCTCATGTCCAACCCGAAGAAAGTCGTCCTCGCCTATAGTGGCGGCCTCGACACCTCCATCATCCTGAAATGGCTGCAGGAGGAGAAGGGCTGCGAAGTCGTGACCTTCACCGCCGATCTGGGTCAGGGCGAAGAGCTGGAGCCAGCGCGCCAGAAAGCGCTTGATGCGGGCGTGAAGCCAGAGAACATCTATATCGACGATCTGCGCGAGGAGTTCGTGGCCGATTTCGTCTATCCGATGATGCGCGCCAACACGGTCTATGAGGGGCTCTACCTGCTGGGCACGTCCATCGCCCGGCCGCTCATCTCCAAGCGCCAGATCGAGATCGCCCACGAGGTCGGCGCCGATGCGGTCTGTCACGGCGCGACCGGCAAGGGCAACG
>CAYULR010000143.1:6552-6929 GCA_964445685.1 uncultured Algimonas sp. | reverse complement strand
CCCCTTCGATTGCGACTAGCCGCTTAAGCAGGGGTTGGTAGCCGCCCGGACACGTGCCTCGTCCGATATAGCCGCGCTTGACTCCCAACCGCACGGCGGCACTGTCCACCGGACAGGCCAAAACCAGGTCGCCAGTCTGGAAGGCTGCCTGCGTGTCCAGCCAGTAGAGGCCGCGCGGGTAAGAGGGCGTCAGGTTCGGCCTGAGACCGGCCATGTAAGCAGCCGACACGGCACACAGACCGATGAACGCGGTGGCAAGCATGACCATGGATGATTTGAAAGCGAGGGTTTCGCGGGACCAACGCGAGCCAACGGCTTGGAGCGGGATTCGCGATTTGGCCCGATAATATAGCTTATGAGAAGTGCGCCCTGTCACG
>CAYULR010000143.1:0-6514 GCA_964445685.1 uncultured Algimonas sp. | reverse complement strand
ACAAGGTCTCGGTCCGTGCCGCACGGCGCGCTCCTCGATAGCAGGTCCAGATCAGCCCTGCCGATGCCACAAGTGCAACGGGCAGCGTCATGCCGCCCAGCGGCTGAAGCAAGACGAGAAATGCGGTGGTGATACCGCCCAGAACACAACCGGCAATAATGAGTCTCGTCTTGGCTTTCTCTCCGTCCATCCAGACCGAGTAGGCCCGCAACTTGTCCGTTGCCTTGGCGATCTCGCCCTCGATCTCCACAAGCCTGTCAACGCGCGCATCGACTACCGCGCGGTCCGCTGCCTCCTGATAGGCCCTCGCCACCTCTGGAAGATCCCGGATATTATTTGTCACGGCCACCCTGTCGAACGGAGCGAAGTCGAGCGGGTCGTCGTGTGTGTCAAGAAATTGGGACAGACTGGTCATCGTTTACGTCCCAACGGACCGAGCTGCATCTTGATCGACTGTTCCCGCGCCACGCTGACGGAGCGGACTTGCGCCTGCGCCGTCTTCAGCTCTTTGCGGAATGATCTCACCCTGTCGGCCGCATTTGAAAGCAGGCCCGCTCCCGTGTCGTCGTCGAGTAAGGCCGTCCGGCCCAGCTCCTTTTCCAGCCGGTCCCCGACTGCATCCAGTTTTGACGTGACTGTTCGGTCCGCTTCCCGTGTGTTCGACCCCAGCTTGATGTCGTCTCTCACTCGGTCATCCGGGGCAGGCACTCCGGCTCGGACGTGATCGAACAACTTCTCCTGACGGTGCTCAACGCTTATGACGGCCTGTCTAAGCGAGCCTCCATATTCGGAAAGGCCGTTCTTTATCCCTCGGAACGCCTTGTCCCTGACCTCGGTATCGACCCGTTTCAGAAGTCCTTTCTCGAACTTCCTCGGCAAGCCGAACTCGGTTGGCTTGTCCTTGAGGGCCGTCACCAAAGCACCGATTGCTTGGTCGTAGTCCTGACCCATCTCGATACGGTCCGCTACGAACTGCTGCCCCCTCTCGATCGCATTGTGCGGGTCGAGAAAGTATCCGGCAAAGGCTCGGGTTAGAATGTGATCCTGGGTGGACTTCGGGCCGGGTGATGCCATCGCCGCATGGACGGTCTGTTTTGGGCTTAGTCTGGCAGTGAACGCTTGGGGCGTCCGCAGGAACGATCCAGCGATTTGTCGCGCAGCATAATAACCCCGCGCAAACTCTGGCGACGCGGACGCCAAGGACTGCGCAACGCCCGCAATGTAAGGGTTTTGGCTCTGTTGGATTCCCATTGAACGGGCTTCCTGCTGGACATCTTCGCCGCGATCGATCCGCCTTCGTGCGGCTCGGCTAAGCTCTACGGCGGATTGGGCGGCGGCAAGCTCTTTGAAGAGTGGGCCGCTCTGCCCGGCCGCTTGTCCCAATATGGCAGGCGAGTTGGCTCCGAACATCGCAACATCGCGGTTCACCAGCTCCATGATGTCCTCACGCGCATTGGGGAGGAGGCCCGGCTGCTTGTCGAGCTTTGCCCCTGTCTTGGCGATGGATGCCGAAAGCTGCTCGTTCGTCAGGATCTCTACGGGCTGCTGCCGTTCTGCCATATCCAGCCTCCGGTCCTGCCGGTCCTCATTTCCAGCGTTCTTCAATGCTGCATCGACCAGCTCGCGGTTTTGCAGGACCATGACGTCGAGAGACTGACGGCTGAGAACCGGATCGGACTCGTGGTCCAAACGCATCCTTGCCGCCAGCCCATCAAGATCTCCGTGCAGGCGGTCGGCCTCGCGGAGCTGGGCCGGGGTGAAATGTTCGATGTGTGTGGCGAGAAGATGTCCAACATCGTGCAGGTCGCGCACCGAGTCCCTTTGGTCGAGGGCATCGAGTTTCTGGTCGATGATCGTGCCGACGACATATGTGCGAACGCCGTTGACGACCTCGACATTTTCTCCGGACGTATCGACACCCAGCTTGGTCTCGATCTTCAAGCGACCCTTGATCCCGCACTGGTCCTGATAGTGGACCATGTATCGTTGCTTGTGTTCCGTGTCCTTTCGGACGTTGAAGGCATCGATCGTAAGACCGGCGTCGGAAAACGCATCCCGGACACGGCCCTCCATGTTGATCGCCTTTGGCGCATCGAAGTCGAGATCCGTGCTGTGGCGCTGAAGACCTCGGGTGAACAAAAGTGCCGTTCCCCCTTTCAGCACGTAAGGCGTGTTCGCCATGCTGACAGCGACGCGCAACATGGCGTCTTGGTGAAGGGTATCGGCTGCGCTCAATCCCATTCAAGTTCCGCGACGAAACGCTCATGCGCCGGCTTGTGCTCTGACGGGACGATGTCACCCAAGGGTCGGAGGAAGTCTTTGCGCAACTTCGCAATCTGTTCTTCCGTGTGCAGCCAGCTATTGATCTGGCGGTGTGACGCATGGCGGCGATCCCGGCCCTCCGCCGAGTCCACATAGACGATGTCGGCAATGGCCCTCATATGGTCAGCCACCCAAACCTGACCGGGGATGTCGATGATTTCCCGCTCAAACAGCACCTTCCCCATGTCCCGGACACCAGAGGTTCCGAGCGCGGGCGTTGTATCGACGCCGCAGCCCCTGCCGACAACGGAGGCGGCGGGCCGCTTATCCATCCGATTGTCGGTGAACCAGGTTGCCATCTGATGCCAGTCGCCCGTGTCCTCACCGTCCTCGTGGACATTCAAGGCTCGAAGAAACGATATGTAGCGGTCAGGCGAGGTGTCGGGCAGGACGAAACGGTAGAGGCCGTAGGGCTCCATGAGTCCGCCCGGACGCGCGGGCGCGAGCTTGGTATCAAGCAAGGCCGTCATTTAATAAAATTGCCATAGAGCGCGGTCGGCCGCAACTCGCCAGCGCTGTTGCTAAACATGGTAGCCCCGCCCGATGTGCTGGCGCTGGGTGGTCCAGCCCGCTTCCGCCTGTTTCAAGGTCTGGGCTGCCCGCAAGACATGACCATGGCTCTTGGCAATTCGCTGCCTGTCCGCATCGTCTGGCCTGTCGAGCGATTTCACGGCACGGAGAGAGGCCAACCCCCCAAAGCGCGCTTCGATGGCAGTTTCCAATGCGTCGGCCTTGTCCATCACGGCGGGCGCTTCGCGTCGAAGATCCAGCGACATCCCCTTGCCGTCCGCTTCTTCCATTCGGGCGGCGAGTTTCAGGAACGCTTGTCCCTCCGCTTTGGTGACGCCGGGGATCTCGACGGCAAGCTGGGATGTGAGGGCATCGTAGCGCCCCCCTGCCCTCTCCCGTGTGCCGTGGACGAGCTGAGCCAGATCATCAAAGGCAACACGCACCCGAGTCGCGTTCCGGCTGACGTCCTTGGCCTTGGCCTTGGATAGCTTGGCTCCAAGACCGTCGCCCTTCAGCACTCCCGCTCGGCGTCCTAGACCTTCTGAATGGTCCCGCACGGCTTTGCGGTCCGTAAATGACGCTCGCGCCTCCCGTCTCAAGGCTGCGAAGACAGGTCCGGGTTCGACATAGGCCCGTTCACAGGCTGTTTTCAGACGGGCCTCGAAGTCCGCGACTTGCGGTTCCCTGTCCAGAGCAAGAGTGGCGAAGCCGGAGCGATCGGTCGGCATTGGCATCGCGGGAAGTAGCGGCGGCACATTGGCGCTGGACATCCCGTCACTCGACATGCGCTCATGGGAACCCGTTTGCAGGACAATCGATGTCCCCCCGCGTAAACGCTCCGTCACGGCGGCAAGTGTCCGAAGACCGGCCCGTCTCATCTGTGACAGCATTGCGCGGACGGGGCCGTAGCCCCTGCGACGCCCATAGGCGACGGCAGCACGGAATACGGCCGTATTGGCGTAGTCTGTGGAGATCGCCTTGCCAGCCGGTCTGGACAAGGCTTCGACAAGGCCACCTTCGAAAAGCTCTTTCGGGAAGCTCATGCGACCATAGTAAAGCGCCGCCGTGTCCTTGTGCCGGGTCATGGCGACATAGGCGAGATTTCGGTTCATGGTCCGTGTCGCAAGGACATGGGCGTGGTCGAAGGTTGCGCCCTGTGATTTGTGAATGGTCAGCGCCCACCCCTGCTCGAACGTGTTGTATCTCCGAGGGTCGAACGACAATTCGCGTCCGTCATCGAGGGTGACGTCCAGCTTGTCCGCTTTCACCGAGCGCACGACGGCGAGGCTCCCATTCTTCACGCCCAGGCGTCGGTCGTTGGAAAGCATGACGATGCGGTCTCCCGACGCCACGGTAATTGTTCTGCGGTCCGTAAGCCGTCCGGCCGCATCGCGCTGCCCCTTGCGGATGCGGAAATCACTCCCCTCCCCTGAAACGACACCCGCCGTGATTAGCTCTTCGCGGATGCGCGCGTTCAGATCCTCGACCTGGTGGTTGGCGTGGGACAGTGCCACCGTGCCCCGGCACAGTTGCGTAGTCGCATTGTCATCGGCCTCGGCCGTCCTGATACCCAAGATCACATTCGACGCGACATCCTTGGCGAGTGCGTCCTTTGCTTCGTCCTGAAGACGCCATCCGGCGATGCAGTTGTGATCCCGGTAGGCTCCGATGGCCTCGGCAATGTTGCCCCGCGCGAAATCGACACTCGCCTGCCGCATCCACGCGGCGCTCTGGCGGCGGACCTCACTCATTTCAGTATAGCCCGTCACCTCGACTATGCCCCGGAAGGCCGCACCCGCCGATATGGCGGGAAGCTGGTCAGGATCGCCGACGAGAACGACCTTCGCCCCGGACGCCTCGGCGGCCAGTTGGCGGCTTCCGGCCATGCCCGCCTCGTCAATGACGACAACATCCTCTGCGCTGAAACTATCGAGGCCCTTGCTCTGCGCGTCTTGAAGACTCGCCATGGTTCGGCTTTCGATCCCGGAGGACTTTGCAAGTTCCTCGACCGCCTTGCCAGCTAGGGCCAGACCTCGGACCCGAAGCCCCTGCCCTTCCCATGCGATGCGGGCGGCTTCGAGCATGGTTGACTTGCCTGCTCCGGCGAGACCCACGACGGCGGCGAAAGACCCCTTGTCGGTCACGGCATGGACGGCGGCGCTCTGCTCGTCCGACAGGGTGAAGCCCCTGCCCTGCGATGCCTTTGCGATGGCGGCGTTTACACGCTTCTCTGAAATACTCTTTGCAGCCTTGGACCGGGTCGCGCCGCGGCCTTGCTGCATCCGAGCGGCCCGCTCGACCATCTGGCTTTCGATCGCAATAAGCGTCCGGCTCGTGAACCGCGCCTTGGCAAGCACCTTGCCCGTGACGGCCTCGACCGCCTCGTCCGTAAGCTGGACAAGCTCGGGGGAGGCCAGCACCTTGTCGATGATCGCGTTCATGGCCTCGCCATGGTGGGCGTAGCGGAACACGACCCTGGCGATGTCTTCCGTGTCGATCACGGACTTCTGCTCCGTCGCCAACCGCACGACCTGTTCGGGGTGCAGCATCAGGGTCGCCAAGTTCTCTTCCCGGCTTTTGTCCTTGGCGGCAATGCCGGTAACGCTGACGCCGCGCTTGAAGAGTTCGTTTCCGAAGATGCCTCTGTGTTCGGTCGGGTTGATCTCGAAGCCCCGGTCGGCATGGGAACGGTGGTCCACGCGCTGTTCGATGCCCTTAAGGGCAAGGTGCCGGTTGACTAGCTCCGCCCAGTCTGCGCGTTCCGCTTTCAGAGCCTCCACGTCACGGGGAAGGAAGGCTTCGCGTATGATCGTCCCGCGCTTCTGGCCCGGCTTGGGAGGGAGGCGTTTCGGCTCTCCGCTCTCGTCCAGGACGGCCTGGCGTTTCTGCCCCCATCCGTCTTCTGTCAGGGGACGCATCGTCGTCATGATGTGGACGTGGGGATTGCCCGGCTTGTTGTGGAAGGCGAAGTCCACGACCTGACCCCGTTCGGTATAACGGGAGCAAAACTCCCGCACCAAATCCAGGTTCTCTTCGACGGTCAACTCGACCGGCAAGGCGACTTCGACCTCACGGGCAAGCTGACCGATACGGTTCCGCTCGTTGACCTCGACACTGTTCCACAGGGCTTCCGACGCCCCGTCCACGGACCGGCCCTCAAGGTGCTCCCGGATCCACTTGGGGGCGTCCGGCGGAAGCATGATCTCGCAGAACTCGACGTCATGCTTGCTCGCGTAGCTGAAGTCCTTCCGCTCCCATTCCGAGTGCATCTTCGTCGCGTGGCGATAGGCGGCAGCCGCCACGGAGGAACGCCCGCCGCCCCGGCCGATGATCTGCGCTGACAGGTGGTAAATCGCCAAGGGTCTCGGGTCGCTCGCTCCTCCCGCCCGGCCCCGGACAATACCGATGGCGAGGCTCGTGTGACGGGCCTAAGCACCACTTTTGAAAAAAGTGTATAAGTGCGCCCTCTGTTCCAGAGGGATTTCGGGCCTTGGCCTCGCATAGCCCTCGTTCTAAGAAGACCGCAAGGACATTTCCTTCCAGCCACCGATATAAGGCTTGGCGGGAACGCCAGAAGGAGGCCGAATGGCAGGCAAGACGCGCGACGCTATCAGGCAACGTCAAACCGAATTGCTCGATGATCTCGGGGCGCTCGAAGAGGCGGAAGCACTGCGCATCGGAC
>CAYULR010000142.1:3764-6948 GCA_964445685.1 uncultured Algimonas sp. | reverse complement strand
ATGCTGACCGTCACGACCAAGCTGGTCGACGCAACGGGCAAGGTCGTGTCCGTCAGCCGGGACATCCAGGCTATGCAGCTGAACTCCGAATTGGCGAATATCCGACGCGCCGGAAACGTCCTGTCCGTCGTGGTCGACGCACAGGCCTGACATCCCGCCCACCGGGGATCATCACGATTTCGGGACACTCTGCCGCTGGCTTTTGAAAAGGGACGCGAAAACAGCTATATGGTTCTTGCGTAGTCAAACCTGGAGTTGTCCCATGCGTTCCATCCTTGCCAGCCTTGCCGTCGCCACGATCATTGCGGCGCCGGCCGCCGCCGAAGCCTCTTCGCGCGGTTTCGACACCACGATCTCCGCCCCCGTGCAGACGCCCGTGAAGATCGAAGTCGCCCTGTCCGACGACCTCGCCTACCGCGCCAACAACCTGCCAGAACGCCTTAGCGACCGCGGCAATGCCCGCAGCCTGCGCGCCGGTTTCGCGGGCAATGGCTATTACGGCGAGAAATCCCTCGCGACCTTGCTCGACGAAGTCCGTGAAGAGCTGAGCCACGATTTCGCCAAGCGCGGCATCGAAGTCAGCGATACCGCCCCCGTGACGTTGCGCGTCACGCTGGAGGACGTCCGCAACAACCGCCCCACCTTCGAGCAGCTTTCCCGCCAACCGGAACTCAGTTTCCAGAGCTTTGGCTTGGGCGGCGCGGAACTGTCTGGAGAGCTCGTCACGGCGTCGGGTGAGAGCCTCGGCACGGTGAGCTACCGCCGCTTCGAGACCAACTTCAACGACATTGCCTTTGCGCGGTCGAACGGAACCTGGACGGACGCGAACCGGGCGATCTCCCGCTTTGCCAACCGTACGGCGAAGGCGCTCTCCTAAGTCTCAGGGCACGCCGATATATTTGTGTGACTGCACGCTCAGCCGCCATTTCGGGTGGGCGAGGCAGTATTTGAAGGCCGCGTCCGTATTCTCCGGACGCGCCACATCGTCGAGCGGTTGCAGGAAGAAGTTCTCGAACGCCATGTGCTCGAACTGGCTCGGGTGGTTGGCGGCCTGCGGGTAGACGAGCTTCAGCTCCTGCCCTGACGTCTGGACGACGGGTGCATCCGCTTTCGGGCTGACGCAGATCCAGTCGAGACCGTCGGGCGCGGCGATCGTGCCGTTCGTCTCCACTGCAATCTTGAACCCTCTGTCCTGCAAGGCTGCAATAAGGGCGTCATCCAGCTGCAACAGCGGCTCCCCGCCGGTGCAGACGACCCAGCGGGCGTTCTGCCCTTCCGGCCATGCGTTCAGCAGGGCGTCCGCCTGGCCGTCCGCGGCGAACCGACCGCCGCCCGGCCCGTCCGTGCAGTTGAAGTCCGTGTCGCAAAAGCTGCAGACGGCCGCAGCCCGGTCGGCTTCGCGCCCGCTCCAAAGATTGCAGCCCGCAAAGCGCAGGAAGACCGCCACGCGACCGGCCTGTCCGCCTTCGCCCTGGACAGTCAGATACAGCTCCTTGACGGCGTAGCTCATCGCGCCCGGTACTCCGCCCAGCCCTTGGCGCGCAGCTCGCAAGCCGGGCAGCTTCCGCAGCCATAGCCCCAATCGTGCAGCCTATCGCGGACGCCCAGATAGCATGTGTGAGTGTGCACTCGGAGCATCTCGACGAGGGGCTGGCCGCCAAGGTCTTCTGCAAACGCCCAGGCTCCGGCCTTAGACCGGTGCATGAGCGGCGTGTGGAGGACCGTTTCGCGGTCGAGGCCCAGCGACAGGGCCTTCATCTGCGCGTCCAGCGTTTCCTTCCGGCAGTCGGGATAGCCGGAGAAGTCCGCCTCGCACATGCCCGCGACCAGCTCGGAAAAGCCGCGCCGCCAGCCCAGAGACGCCGCATAGGTCAGGAAAACGAGGTTCCGGCCTGGCACGAACGTGTTGGGCAGTCCGCTGTCCAGCGTGTCGATTTCCCGGTCGCGGGTCAGCGCGGTCTCGCTGATGGCCCCGAACCCGGATAGGTCGATGATGTGGTCCGCGCCCAAGCGCTCCGCCCAGTCCGGGAAATCTGTTTTCAAACGGTCCAGAAACTCCTGCCGGACCTGCATCTCGACATCGTGGCGCTGGCCGTAGGCAAAGCCCACCGTCTCGACACGGTGATAATGCGTCAGCGCCCAGGCTAGCACCGTCGCGCTGTCCTGGCCACCCGAGAAAAGGACGCCAGCCTGTTTGTCTGTTCCGGACATGCGCGGCCCATAATCCCAAGCCACGGTGGGCTCAACCGCTCTATGCTCTTGTGCGCGGCCCACGGGCGATCTCAAGCCACCCCAGGTCTGGCGCGGGACATGCATGACGTCCCGCATGCTCGCAAAGTTCAGATCCCTACCCCCGAAACTCAAGCTGGTCCTCGGCTTCTGGTTCTGCTTCGAACTGCTCAGCCTTCCCGCAGCCGCAGGCGCGGCGTGGTCGTTGCAGAAACCTTCCGAGACCCCGTCCGGTCCCATGGTCGTGGAAGCCATGGCCTCGGACGTGCCCGGCGTGACGCAATATCTGGTGACCTATGCGTCGTCCTTCGACGTGGTCGTAGGCGGGGCGAAGACCGACCTCCAGATCAAGGTCGAAGACGCGAAATACGAACAGCCCCTCGACACGTCCTGTGCCCGTCTGACCAGCACGGCGACGCGGTTGGTGCAGACGGTGGCTGTGCCCAACGAAAAAGGTATGGGCGCCGCCTTCGTCACGCTGACGCACGGCGAAGACGCACAGCCGACCATCGAGTTCGTCGCAGTCGCCGACGTTCCCGCCGCCTTGCCCTGCCAATCGATCTAGTTGATCGCTTCCAGGAACGCGTCGCCGAAGCGTTCAAACTTGGTCTCGCCCACACCAGAGACCGACAGCATCTGCCGCCGGTCCATGGGTCGTTTCTGCGCCATGTCGATCAGGGTCGCATCCGAGAAGATGATGTAGGCGGGCTTGCCAAGCTCGCGCGCCATGTCGCGGCGCAGCCCTTTTAGCTTCATCAGCAGGTCCTGGTCCGCCTGATCCAGCAGCTCCGGCGCGGGTTTGCGCTTGCGCTCCTTCTTCTTCGGCGCTTTGGGCTCCGTCATCAGGAACTCGCCATTGCCGTTCGCCAGCTCTCTGCCCGCAGGCGTGACGACCAATCGGCCGTAGCGCTGCATGTCCACACGCAGGAAGCCCGTCGCAATGGCCTGACGGACA
>CAYULR010000142.1:0-3754 GCA_964445685.1 uncultured Algimonas sp. | reverse complement strand
CACCGCTCGCCCGTTCCGTGACTGGGCAGTTGGTCATGGACGAACTGTCTTATCTTCTCCGTATCGCCCCCGCGCGCGACGGCGATGACATGGTTTGCCCCGAACCGTTCACCCGTTTCAATGGCCGCATTGATCAGCGCCATCGCTGCGTCGGTCGCGTCGATCCGGTCGGGCGGGTTCTCGCAGACATCGCACTGCCCGCAAGGCGGCAGGTCTTCGCCGAAATAGGCCATCAGCACCTGACGTCGGCAGGTGGAGGCCTCGCAATAGCCCAGCAACGCATCGAGCCGCTTATGCTCACGCAGTTGATGTTCAGGGTCCGTGTCTTCCTGCGTGATGAATTGGCGACGCATGCGGATATCGTCGAGACCGTAGAGCAAGACCGTGTCGGCCGGATTCCCGTCGCGGCCTGCGCGGCCGATTTCCTGGTAGTAGGCTTCGGGACTGCTGGGCAGGTTGACGTGGAAGACGAACCGTATGTCCGGCTTGTCGATGCCCATGCCGAAGGCGATGGTGGCGACCATCACGATACCTTCCTCCGCGATGAAGCGCTCCTGGTTCTCGAACCGCGCCTCCGCGCTCATTCCCGCATGGTAGGGCAGCGCCGTATAGCCCTCGCGGCAGAGCAGCTCCGCATACTCTTCGGTGCTTTTGCGCGACAGGGCGTAGACGATGCCGCTTTCGCCGCGTCGGGTCTTCATGAAGTCCAGCAACTGATCGCCACGGTTCGTCTTAGGTTTCACGGTCAGCGACAGGTTCGGACGGTCGAAGCCCTGAACGATGATGTCGCCTTTTCCCTCGAACAGCGTTCCAGCGATATCGACCCGGGTGCCTTCATCCGCCGTCGCCGTGAAGGCCGCCACGGCTGCTTCCGGAAAGAGCTGCTTCAGGCGTGTCAGATCGGCATATTCGGGTCGGAAGGCCGGGCCCCATTTGGAGACACAGTGCGCTTCGTCCACGACGAACATGGGCGGCTGCAGCTTCGCCATGGCCGCCAGCATCCGGTCGGTCATCAGACGTTCCGGCGACAAATAGAGCAGGCTGGCCTCGCCCTTGGCCACGCGCCGCCATTCTTCGACGTTGCGCGCACGGTCCTGCCCGGAATGGATGCAGGACACTGCCACGCCGTTGGCGCGAAGGGCGGCGACCTGGTTGTCCATCAATGCCACGAGCGGACTGATCACGACGGTCGTGCCGTCCAGCATCAACGCCGGGACCTGATAGCAGAGCGATTTGCCTGCGCCGGTCGGCATCACGGCCAGCACGTTCCGTCCAGCCAGAACAGCGTCGATGACCTCTTCCTGGCCGGGGCGGAACGCGTCGTGACCGAAGACGGTCTTCAGGGCGTCCTGCTTGTCTGCAAAGCGTTGCGGCATGGCGTTCCACCTGATGCGCTTCGCGGGCTCCGACAAGTGCGATCCGCGCACAAAGCACAGCTTTCCAGTGTTGTTTCCCTATGCCATAGCCGCGCCCGCTGATGGCTGACTCTCCCGACTCCAAGGATTTCGCGCGCTCGACCGGGGCCGCCTTCGCCGCACAGGTCGAACGCGACAAGGGAAAGCGCGAGCGATCGCGCTCGCTCAAACCGCTGGCGAAGCTCTGGCCGCTCGTGCGCCGCTACCCCGGACGCATTGCGGGCTTCCTGATATTCCTCGTCCTGTCCTCGGTCTTCACCCTCGCCCTGCCTGGCGTTCTAAAGGTTGTTGTCGACTGCGGCTTCTCCGACGTCGCGCCTGCCTATTGTGAGCGCGTACCCGTCGATCCATCGGCTGGCATAGACGGGATTTTCCGGCTGTTCATTCTGTTCGCGGTCTTCTTCGCCAGTTTCGGCGCGCTGCGATTCTATTTCATCACGACGCTGGGACAGCGTGTCGTGGCGGACCTGCGCCGCGCCGTCTTCGACCGGCTGACCATGCTCAGCCCCGAATATTTCGAGACCGTCCGCACGGGCGAGGTCCTGTCCCGGCTGACGACGGACACCACCCTGGTGGAGACGGTCGTCACGGGCTCCATCTCCTTCGCCCTTCGCTCCATCGCGACCATCATCGGGTCTGTCGCGCTGATGTTCGTCGTCAGCTGGCGGCTCGGCCTGATGGTGTTGATGGTCGGCGCAGTGATCGTCGCCATCGTCGTCTTCGTCACCCCCATTATCCGCCGCCTGTCCCGTGACGGTCAGGACCGATTGGCGGAAGCCTCTGGGCGGGCTTCGGAAGCCATCTCCTTCATCCAGACCGTGCAGGCCTACACACGCGAGGCGCTGGAGCGCGATCAGTTCGGGTCCGCCATCGAGCGGACCTACGCTGTGCAGCGCAAACGCATTAGCGTACAAAGCTGGCTGACCGCCGTCCTGTTCGCAATCGGCATGGCGGGTATTGCGGGCATTCTCTGGTTCGGAGCGCGCCAGGTGCTGGCCGGCGAGATGGATGGCGGGTCCATCGTGGCCTTCACCGGATACGCCATCTTCGCCGTGTCTAGCCTGTCGTCCCTGACGGAAACCTGGACCAATTTGCTGCGGGCGGCTGGCGCGTCGGAACGGTTGGTCGACATCCTCGACCAGATGCCAGCAATAACGGGGCAGGATACCCCCTCGGAAGACGGAACGGTCGCATTCGAGGCCGTGACCTTCTCCTACCCGTCACGGCCGGATGCGCAGGCCTTGCAGGATATCAGCTTCACTGTCGCCCCGGGCGAGACGGTCGCGTTGGTGGGGCCCTCCGGTGCGGGCAAGACGACCGTGTTCCAGCTCATTCAGCGCTTCTACGACGTGCAGTCCGGCGCGGTCCTCGTGGGCGGGATACCCGTGACCCGCCTCGACCCGATGCAGCTGCGGGACCGCATCGCCGTGGTGCAGCAGGGCGCGCCGCTCTTCTCCGGGTCGGCCTTCGACAATATCGCCTATGGCCGCGACGGGGCGAGCCGGGACGATGTCATCGCCGCCGCCAAGGCCGCCTACGCGCACGACTTCATCAGTGCCCTGCCCGAAGGCTACGAGACCGACATTGGCGAAAAGGGCGCGAGCTTGTCCGGCGGGCAGCGGCAACGCATTGCCATCGCGCGGGCCATACTGCGAGACGCGCCGATCCTGCTGCTCGACGAAGCCACTTCCGCGCTGGACTCCGAGAGCGAACGCGCCGTGCAGATGGCGTTCGAATCTTTGCGCCAAGGCCGCACGACGCTGGTTATCGCGCACAGGCTCGCGACGGTCCTGCAGTCCGACCGCATCATCGTACTCGACGAAGGCCGCGTAGTGGAAACGGGAACGCACGACACGCTGTCCCAAGCGGGCGGCCTCTATGCCCGACTGGCGGAGTTGCAATTAGGAACGGCCACGCCTTGAAGATCGGCATCGCAGGCTGCGGGATAGGCGGTCTGGCCGCCGCGACCCTGCTGGCGGAAGGCGGGAATGCGGTCACCCTGTTCGACCAGTTCGACACGCCGCGTCCTGTCGGCTCCGGTCTTGTCATCCAACCCGTCGGCCAAGCCTGCTTGGATATCCTCGGCCTTATGGACAAGGCCCGGTCGGCGGGACGCCCGATCTACCAGCTGCACGGCATAGAAGGGCTGAGCCGCCGAACGGTTCTCCGCGCCAATTACGGACGCCCCGGCGGGGACGATTTCGGTTTGGCCATCTATCGGTCCGACCTGTTCCAGCTTCTGCTCGACAGGGCTGCCAAAGCGGGTGTCCCAGTCGTGACGTCCGCAGACATTGTGGAAGCCCCTGCGACAGGCGCGGGCCGTTTGCTGCGGACTAGAG
>CAYULR010000141.1:0-6956 GCA_964445685.1 uncultured Algimonas sp. | reverse complement strand
AAGCCGACGCCTTGGCGTCGACCTTATTTGCTTGCGAGGACAGTTCCCCCTCGCGTCCTTTGAAGACCGCGATGCGGAAGCAAACCTGTGGGGCTAGTCTATAGTCGACAACAGCTCCGGTGCCGTGACCAGCTGGCGGACGCCGTGGCTTTCCACTTCGTTGAAGACGTTCCCGGATTCGGCCCAGCGGTGCAACGAGTTGATGTCGACCTTGGCGCATTGCGGGCGGACGGACCAGGTGACCTGGGCAGGAGAGCAGACGGATTCGTTGTAGCTCGGACCCGTCGTGGAGCCGCGGAAGGAGACGGGCGTGCCTGTGTTGGCCGGGATCATCTTGGCCTGGTCGAGGCCGTTCACCTCGAAGCCGCGATAGCCCATTGTGGTGAAGTCGAGCGCGTTTGCGTCGTTCACGACGAGGAAGGTCTGGGCTTCCACGCGCAGGGACGGATTCTCGCAGCCTTCGGGGACGCAGGCGCCGAGGCCTTCGCCCGGATCGGAATCACACGTCGTGTGGACCCAGTGCACCTCGATCGTGTCGCCCGGTTCGACCTTGCCGTAGGCGCCCGGGGCGGGCGCGAGTTCGGCGGCCGTGAGGCTGGACGTCGCGTTGCAGGCATAGCCGCCATAGTCGCTGTCATCGACGAAGATGGAGAAGCCCGGACCCTTGTGCTCGGCATTGGTGTGCGTGTGGATGTTGCAGAGGTTCATCTCGGAGGCAGGCGGGGCCGTGTCGAACATGACCGTGTTGAGGCCCGTGACAGACGAGATGTCGCGCGGCGTCTGCGGACCCATGGTCACGCAGAGCGGGCCGTCCTCGGTCATGGCGACTTTCGTCTCCTCGACTTCGGTCGTCTCGTAGCTGGCGCAGGCGGCAAGGGTCAGGGCGGCGATGCTGGCGCCCGCGATGAATTTGGCGTGTTTCATGAGGAACTCTCTGTGACGCTTTGGACTTCGAAAAGGCGCACCGGAGGACCCAGCTCACCTCACATGGTTACACGTGTAACGATCGAATGGTTTTCTTGATCTGGATTATATTTGACGGACCGCGCGGAAGACGTACTTTCTATTATCCGAAGTTAATATTAGAGGCTAAGCAATTGAAGTAATGTTATAAAATATCTTGTTTTGAGGCTGGCTTTCTCTCTGCTCCGGCCCTCAAACGAAAAGACCTTCCGGCTGGGCCGGAAGGTCGGTCAGAGCGAGAAAGGGGGAGGCGCTCTGAAGAGGGACGGCTTCGCCGTCCCCTGGGATATGCGAAGGCGCCCTAGGTCGGGTCGTAGGGCAGGGAGGAGTGGTGCAGGTTGATCTTCAGATCGCCGTCCTCGTCCTGGACATAGTGGAAGGTGTACTCGACCTTCGTGTCCGATCCGTCGGGGCCGGTGAAGTAGTAGTTGCCCATGGCAACGGCGGAGTCGCTGTCTGTGTAGATGGCATTGTTTTCCCAGCGCACATCCGTCCAGCCCTTGATGGCGAAGCCGCCGTCTTCCGTGCCGTTGCGGCCCACGAAGTAGCTCAGCGCCTCGTCGAAGTTCTCGCGGAACTGGTCCTCGGCGGCCAGTGTCGGCTTGAACATGACTGGCGTCATTTCATAGGCGTAGAGGTCGTTGATGTGCTGCGTGGCGCGCGCCGTGTAGTCGCCGCGGTCCGTGTGCGTCTTGGCGATGGCGACGATGCCTTCGCCCCAGGCCTGCTGGGCTTCGATCACGTCGGCTGTGGTGACGCGGTCGTAGGTGCCGGCTTCGGCGACGCTGGCACACGCGGTGAGCGTGAGGGCGGAAACGGCAAGGCCTGCAATGGCGAATGTGGACTTCATGGGGGTACTCCTTGGTTTAAAGCTCTTTGTCCCTTGCCCGGCCATGTAACAAAATAACTTCATAGCAAAATGATAATCGTTATATAGATTGTATAGGCACCGCCTAATGATAGCTGGGCGTAAATCCGCTAAGAAAATGTCATAATGTAACGCGTTTGGAAGGGGGCTTTCCTAAGTCCAGGTGCGGGGATCCGAGACTCCAACGCGGGCATGGGCAGACATCCCTTGCCCGCCGTTATGTCGGCCGGGCGGCGGCGTGGCTAACGGTGCGTCATGGAAAACAGCGTCTGGTATATTCTCTACATTGCAGCGATGGCGGCGGGGGCGTTGCTCTTCTACGCCTGGAGCCGCAATCCCAAGGGCGTGCCGAAGGACGAGTACTGGGTCGCCATGGTGATCCCGATCTGGTCGGGCCTGGCCTATCTGTCGATGTTGACGGGGCAGGGTGTGATCGCCGGACCGGACGGGGAGCCGCTCTACATTGCGCGCTATCTCGACTGGGTGGTGACGACGCCGCTGCTGCTCTGGGCGCTGGCGTCGACCGCGCATTTCTTCCGTCCGCATGACCGCCCGCTGCTGGCGGGCTTGATCATCACGGACATCATCATGATCCTGTCCGGCCTGATGGCGGATATCGCGACCGTGGCATGGGTGCGCTGGCTCTGGTTCGCGGTCGGGGGCAGCTGTCTGCTGATCATCATCAACATCACCTGGGGCACGATGCGGCGCGTCGCCTACGAACAGAGCGAGGCCCTCGGCAAGGCCTATGTGAAGGTGGCGGCGTTCCTCACGGTCGCGTGGATCGGCTATCCGTTGATCTGGGCGCTGGGACCGACGGGCGCGGACGTGATCGGCTCCGGCCTCTCTATTCCGCTGCTGGTGCTGCTGCCGATCGCGTCCAAGGTCGGCTTCTCGGTCTTCGACCTGTATGAGCTGCGCAAGTTGGGTGCGGTCCGGCCCGGTTTCATGCCGAGCCGCTCGCGTCATCCGTCCACGGCGGTGCCCGCCGAATAGCGCTTAGTGCATCCAGAAATCGTAGAGCCAGTACAGGCCGCCCAGCAGCACGAAAAGCCCGACGGTGAACCAGCCGAAATGCTCTTTCATGATCGCCTCGGCTCGCGCGCCGAACGTCTTCACGACCCAGGCGACGAGGAAGAAGCGCAGGGACCGCGCCATGACCGACGCGGCCACGAAGACGGCGAAGTTGATCTTCAGCGCGCCGCTCATGATGGTGATGACCTTGTAGGGGAACGGCGTCAGGCCCGCCCCGAACACGGCGATGGCGCCGTAGGTCTCCACCCGGCGGGAGAAGTCCTCCACAGAGTCCGCTTTGCCCAGCGCTTCCAGCACGGGCATGGCCAGCGCATCGAACAGCAACAAGCCCAGCACGTAGCCGAAGATCCCGCCCAGCACGGAGAAGATCGTCGCGATGATCGCCAGCCGCCACGCCCGCTCCGGCGCGGCCTGCACCATGGGTATCAGCATCACATCCGGCGGGATGGGAAAGACGGAGCTCTCAATGAAGCAGATGCCCGCAAAGGTGCGTTCGGCATTCGGGTGGCGCGCGGCCGCCTTGATGCCTTCATACCAGCGTTCCAGAAATGCGAGACGGCCTTTCATGGACGCGGCCATGGCGGGACAGCGCGGCGCGGTAAAGGCTTTTTCGCGGCGCTACAGTGTCGGCGGGCCTAGGCGGCCGGCGGAACGCGGCGGCGGTAGGGCGGCTCGGCGGCCGGGAAGACCTCGATATGGCGGTCGATCTGGTCGCGCAGGAAGGCGATCATGTCCGCCTTGTCGACCACATGGTCCACGCCCAGCGTGGTCGGGTCGTGCAGGTAGGGTTCGTCGATATTGCTGGAGATGACGGCCACGCGGGCCACCCCGTAGGCGGAGCGGATGAAGGGTGCGGAGAATTCCGCCGAGATCGTGCCGGACAGGCGGTTGTCCAGCAGGACGAGATCGTAGGACCGGGCGTTGAGGCGCGCGACGGCTTCGCTGGCCTTGGAGACGTGGTCCACCTGGACGGGCGCTTCCGTCAGCGCTCCGACGATCCGCCGGATGATCTCCAGCTCTTCCGCCTCGTCGTCGATCAGTAGAATATCGAAAAGTGTAGGCCCCACCGCCATCCAGCCACCCAACTCCCTCTCAAAGGTTCTGTGGTTTAAGTTATCTGTACCGATCGGTGCAAGACCTCTCACGCCCGCATTCATCCCGACCGGCAACACAGGTAGCGGTCGTAGATTTCGCGCCCCAGGGAGAAGTAGGCTGACAGGGAAGGCGGCTTGACGAAGTAGCCGTCCGCGCCGCCCGCATCCGCGTTGGCGCGGTCTTCGGGCTGTTCTGAGCCCGACACCATCAGCACGGGAAGCTTCGAGTTGCTGCGGATCTTCTGCAAGACTTCGAACCCGTCCATGCCCGGCATCCGGATGTCCACGATGGCGATGTCGGGCGCCTGCGCCGCGATCACGCCTTCCACGTCCAGGCCGGACTCGACTTCGGTGAAGACGATGTCGGGGGCGTTGGATTCGATGGCCTTTCGGATCATCCGCCTGTCGAACGGGCTGTCGTCGACGATGAGAACTCTATCCATGCTCTGGTCTCCTTGCCTTGAAAAGTTTGACCTCGAAGACGCTGCCGTCCTCTTCGGTCGGGATGTGCTCGATCGTGCCGCCATGCAGATCGGTGATCCGGCGGCACAGGGCGAGGCCGATGCCCGCGCCCTCCACGCCCGCATGGGGCTTGGCGCGCGCGAAGATGTTGAAGATGTGGCCCGCATCCGCGTCCTCGATGCCGGAGCCATTGTCGCGGACCCGGATAACCCAGTATTGCTGCATGGTTTCGGACTCGATGCTGATGTCCAGCGGCCGGTCGGGGGAGCGGTATTTCACGCAATTAGTGATGAGGTTGGTGAAGACCTGCGAAATCAGCGCGGCGTCCGCGCGCACATGCATCGGCCCGAAGCGCAGCGTGACGCGCCCGCCGACCTCGTCGATGCTGGGCTTCTCTTCCTCCACGACCTTGCGGATGGTCTCCGCCAGATCGACGGGATGCAGTTCCACCGCGTTGGGCGAGCCGCGCATGAAGCGCAGGAAGCTCTGGATCAGCGTGCGCATCCGCTGAACGCCGCCCGCAATGTCTTTGAAGTAGTCGTGCTCCAGCGTTTGCGGATCCACATCCAATTCCATCTGCAACAGCTCCGCAGAGATCGAAATCCGCCGCAGGGGGCCTTGCAGGTCGTGCGACGCCATGGAGGCGAAGTCGTCGAGGTTGCGGTTGATGGATTCCAGCAGCGCCTCCTTCTCCTTCATCTCGGTGATGTCGGTGGAAACGGCGAGGATGCGCGGCCCGTCGGGCCCGTCCGTGAGGGGGATCTTGTCGGTCTGGACCCAGCCCTGCTCGCCGTCCTTGGGCGTGAAGGGTTCGATGCGGCCGCGCAGCGCCTCGCCGGACCGGATGACCATCAGATCGTCGTCATGGTAGCCCTTGGCCGCTTCGCCGAACAGCTCGTACGTGCTGCGGCCCTCCACCTCCTCGACCGACATGCCCAGCGTGTCGGCGGCGGCCTTGTTGACGCGCAGCAGCAGGTTGCTCTCATCTTTGTACCAGATCAGGGCGGGTACGGCGTCGATCACCTCGCGCAGCTCCCGCTGGGCTGCGGCCAGTTCGCGCGTCTTGTCCTGCAGCTCCTCGTCCAGCTGCAAGCGCTCCGTCATGTCCCGGCC
Organism: uncultured Algimonas sp.; assembly: GCA_964445685.1. Lineage (GTDB taxonomy): Bacteria > Pseudomonadota > Alphaproteobacteria > Caulobacterales > Maricaulaceae > Litorimonas. The sequence continues at coordinate 1,421 of CAYULR010000141.1, read as the reverse complement.
GACGGACTGGTAGCCGACGAGTGTGTCGCCTTCGAACAGGGCGGTGTTGGTCCAGACCAGCGAGAAGTCCCGCCCGGAATGCTCCATGTGCTGGACGGAGGTATAGGTCGGGTCTTCGGGTGTGAGTTTGCCGAGGCGCCGGGCGATGCGCTCGCGCCCTTCATCGGACGCGATGCCTAGCACGGATTCCTTCATCAGGTCCTCGTGGGACCGCCCGAAGAAGGCGCAGGCCGCCTTGTTGGCATAGGTCAGGCGTGTGTCCGTGTCATAGCGGACGATGACATCGGGATGTGTGTCGAGGATCGCTGCCAGCGTGTCCTGCATGCCCCCTCCTTTTTGCCTTTCTTTCGACCTATCCGCCCCTAGATAGATTTGAATAATTCCCCTTAGCCATGGTTAACGGCCCTGTCACTTGCAATTTAAATGCTTTAAATATACTGATGTGTCGAGGCCGGATTTTTTTGTCCGCCAACCGTTCAGTCCGGTCTCGGACGCATTGCGCGTCGAGGGAGCCTTATGTCGGACCAGAAACTACGCCATCCAAGTCGGTCCCGCATCTCCGTCGGTCATGTTGTGGTGCGCGAAGAAGGCGGTCAACGCATGACGGTGACGCGGATCGTCCAGGGCACGTTCGGGGCGGTCGCGCACTGCGCCTATTTCGACGAAGACGCCTGCCTCCAGACGCCGAGCTATCCCGTGCGCATCCTGTCCCAGCGGGAGTGCCTGCAAGCGCCGCTCCCGGCATCGGCAGAGGCCGATGTGCAGCTGAAATCCGGCGGTCCGTCCATGCGCGCGGTTTTCCGCGATGTGCCGGACGGGTGGGCGTTCTGCCTCTGGACCGGGCCGGAGAGTGTCTCGGTGCGCAAGCGCTTTCCCGTGCTGGCCTTGCGCGTGCCCGAATTGGATGCGGGCGGCTACGAACGCCTGGCGACCTAGGGAAAGTCCTTTTCTGCTAGGCGAAAGCGGGGGCGAACGTCACAACCGCCGCGACGACCAGGCCCAGGCCCAGCGTCTGCACAACAAGCAGCGTACAGGCCGAGCCCCCCGCGCAGATCAACTCCCGCACCGACGTCTTCACGCCCAATGCCGCAATGGCCAGGATGAGCGCGTAGCCCGACAGGTCCGACAGCGCGTCCGCCGCGACGGCCGCCGTCCGCACGCTGGCCGTCGGCTCGGCCGACGCGACGGCCGGGACGAGACCGGAACTGTTCAGCGCCATCAGTCCGGCGAAACCCATCAGGAAGCCGGGGACCAGGGCCGGGCGCTTTCCGCCGCACTCCGCGCCGTTCGCGGCGGGCTTCGCCCGCACGGCCAGCGTCACGATCATCACGACGGGCAGCAGGCACGCCACGCGCATCAGCTTCACGACCGTGGCCGTGTCGCCGACGGGGTCGGACAGCATGTATCCCGCGCCCACGACC
>CAYULR010000140.1:6589-6995 GCA_964445685.1 uncultured Algimonas sp. | reverse complement strand
TCGGGCTATGTGGCGGACGATGGCAACATCAAACGCGTCGATGAAAACGGCGTCGCCCGGTACGAATACCATGACAGCCAGTGGCAGGTGGACCACCACCTCCATGTCGTGGAGCGCGCGCACGCCCACCAGATCGCGATGAACCCGCACGAGCCCGTCAAGGATACAGGCCTGCGCCGGACCTATCCGAACTGGGTGACGCGCGAGGGCGCGCGCGGGCAGGAATTCAACGCCTGGGGCGTCCCTCCGAACGGTCCGGACCACGTCACCAACCTGATCTTCACGCGCATGCTGAGCGGCCCGATGGACTACACGGCGGGGGCCTTCAATCTGCGTCCACGCGAGCTGCCGCCCGTTCGCGACGACTTCCAGCGCCACGACGTGCGGGCGCGCATCGAGCACACGG
>CAYULR010000140.1:6068-6579 GCA_964445685.1 uncultured Algimonas sp. | reverse complement strand
GCGCTCTACTCGCCCGTGCAGATGGTCGTGGACAGCCCCGAGGAATACGCCAAACGCCCCGACGCCTTCCAGTTCATCAAGGACGTCCCGACTGACTGGGAAGAGAGCCTCGCCCTGTCCGGCGAGATCGGCGAGTTCGCCGTCATCGCCCGCAAGGACAGGAACAGCGAGGACTGGTATGTCGGCGCGGTGACGGACGCGGACGCCCGCACGGTGGAGATCGACCTGTCCTTCCTGGACGGCGAGGCCTACGAGGCGCAGATCTACCGCGACGGCCCGAATGCGGACTACGAGTCCGATCCGTACGATATCGTGATCGAGAAACAGGCCGTCACCTCGCGCGGGCGCATGACGCTCGATCTGGGCCGCTCCGGCGGGGCGGCGATCCGGTTCGTTCCGGCCTACCGTGGTGAGTAGGGAAAGCCGCTGTCCCCGGCATTCATTGCCGGGGCCTTTTTCGTCCATTGTCCCACGTCGATTTTTCCAATCGTCCGCAAGACAAGCTGGAGGC
>CAYULR010000140.1:2512-6058 GCA_964445685.1 uncultured Algimonas sp. | reverse complement strand
CCCCGCATTTTTCCCCCCCCCCCCCCACCCCCCGCGCCCCCCCCCTCTATTAACGGCCGCCCCCACGCCCCTATTCTGATGGGTCTTCTGACAACGGCCCTCACCGCCTGCGCGCCTGCCGCCACTGCCCCGGAAATCGACTGGTCCTATGAGACCGCCGTGCGGGCCGACACGCCCGCAGGCGATTACCGCGGCGTCACGGGCACGGTGGAACGGTTCACCCCCGCCACGTCGCGCGTTACCGAACGCGAGGTCGAGGTCTGGCTGCCGGCCTCCTACGCGGAGGATCCCGACCGCCGCTATCCGGTCCTCTACATGCATGACGGGCAGAACGTGTTCGATCCGGCGCAGTCGGAATATTCCGGCTGGGACTGGGGCGTGGACGAAGCGATGAGCGCGCTGGGCCTGGACGCCATCGTGGTCGCCGTTCATTCGGACGCGCAGACGCGCAACGCCGATTATTTCCCGCAAGGCGCCGGGTTGGACCACGGCAAGGATTTCCGCGAGGCGTTCGGCCTATCAGAGGACGATCTGAACGCGGACGACTATCTCGCCTTCCTGACAGACGAGCTGAAACCGCGCATCGACGCCGCCTACCGCACCCGCCCGGACTGCGCCGACACGGCCATCATGGGGTCCTCCATGGGCGGGCTGATCTCGCTCTACGCGGTCAGCGAGCGCCCCGACGTGTTCTGCGCCGCCGGAATGGTGTCGACGCATTTCCCCGAAGGCGACGGCGCGCTGGTCGGCTGGTTCGAAGACCGCCTGCCTGACCCGGCCACGCACCGCCTCTATTTCGACTACGGGACCGAGACGCTGGATTACAATTACGAACCCTACCAGGACCGCATGGACGCCGTCGTCGCGGCGGCCGGATATGAGCGCGGGGCGAACTGGACCACGCGCAAATATGAGGGCGACGACCATTCCGAGCGCGCCTGGCGCAACCGCGTGCACGTGCCGCTGCAGTTCCTGCTGGCAGGCGAGACCGTCGAAGGTGGGGAGCGGCGCTAGCCTGTCTTTCCGACGAGGGAAAAGGCCGAAGACATTTTTGTAATGGAGACAGACTTATGATGAGAACATTTCTACTGGGCGCCAGCCTCCTGCTCGCCGCCTGCGCGGCCGGACAGCCGGACACCCAGGTCCAAGAGGTCGCCGCCGACGAGGGCGAAGCGCAGCCCATCAAGGCCGTCACGACCTCCACGCTCACCCATCCCGACTGGTCGCGCGACGCCGTGATCTACCAGATCAACACGCGCCAATATTCCCAGGACGGCACGTTCGCGGCGGTCGAAGCGGACCTCGACCGCATCCAGTCGCTGGGTGTGGACATCCTCTGGCTGATGCCCATCCACCCGATCGGCGAAGCCAAGCGCAAGGGAGAGCTGGGCAGCCCCTACGCGGTGGCCGACTTCCGCAAGGTGAACCCGGAGCTCGGCACGGAAGACGATTTCCGCTCCCTCGTCGAGGCCGTCCACGCGCGCGGCATGAAGCTCATCATCGACTGGGTCGCCAACCATTCGGCGTGGGACAACTGGATGATCACAGAGCACCCGGAATGGTACACGCGTGACGAAGACGGCGAGATGACCCATCCGCCGGACACGGACTGGCTGGACGTGGCGGACCTCGATTACAGCAACGACGCGCTGCGCGAGTATATGCGCGAGTCCCTCGCCTACTGGGTGGAGGAATTCGGCATTGACGGCTACCGCGCGGACGTGGCGGGCATGGTGCCGACGGACTTCTGGAACAGCGTCCGTCCGCGTCTCGACGCCGTCAAACCCGTCTTCATGCTGGCCGAATGGCAGCAGCCGGAACTGCACGAAAAAGCGTTCGATGCCTCCTACGCCTGGCAGTGGAAGGAGATCATGCAGGGCATCGTCGCGGGCGAAAACACGGCCGCCGACCTGGCGGGCTACTATGCCGAGTACCAGGCCGACTGGCCGGGCAACGCCATGCGCATGGCCTACACGGATAATCACGACCAGAACACGTGGGACGGGCTGACGCAGGAGATCTACGCCGACGCCTACGAGACGGCGGTCGTGCTGTCCTTCACCGGCGCGGGCATCCCGCTGATCTATAACGGGCAGGAATGCGACAACCGCAACCGGCTGGAATTTTTCGAACGCGACCCGATCGAGTGGAATTGCGAGGCCGAGGTCGGCGATCTGTTCCGCGACCTGGTGCGGCTGAAGACCGACAATCCCGTGCTGCACAATGCGCCGTGGGGCGCGGCGACGACCCAGGTGGAGACCAGCAACCCGCAAGCCGTGTTCAGCTTCATCCGCCAGAATGCCGACGGCAATGCGGTCCTCGTGACCGCCAACCTGTCGGACGCACCGCAGAGCTTCGCCTACACGGACGCGCGGGCGCACGGCGACTACACCGCGTTCCGCACGGACCAGCCCGTGAGCGTCGGGACCGGAACGCAGACCCTGCCCGCCTGGGGCTGGACGGTGCATGTCCGGCGGTAGCTACAACGTCCGGCACGTCGGCGAGGCCAGGCAGCCCGTCGTCGTGATCGACGGCTTCCACCCGGAGCCGGAGCGCCTGCGCGGCATGGCGGAACGCTCCGGCTTCAAGACGCTCGGGCCGCACTATCCGGGCGTCCAAGCCCCGGCGGACCCGCGCCACCTCCACCCGGTCGATCCGGTCCTGCGGGAGGTCTTCGCGGACGTGTTCGGCGTTCCGGGCGGGCTGAGCCTCGTGCAGTGCAGCTTCTCCATGGTCACGACGCGGGAGCCCGATCTCTCGCCCATCCAGCGCCTGCCCCATGTGGACACGCTCGACCCGGGCCGCTTCGCGCTGCTGCACTACCTCTCGGACGAAGATACGGGCGGCACGGCCTTCTACCGCCACCGCGCGACGGGCGCGGAGGTCCTCACGACGCAGACGTTCGACGCCTACCGCAACGCGCTCCAGAACGAAGGCGAGCCCAAGCCCGGCTACATGCGCGGATCGGACGACCGGTTCGAGGAGATCGGCCGGGTGGACGCCGCCCCCAACCGCGCGGTCATCTACCGCTCCCACCTGCTGCATAGCGGACTCATCCCGGCGGAGCTGCCCTTCTCGGACGCCCCCGCCACGGCGCGGCTGACGCTCAACAGTTTCTTCCAGGCAAACGCCTAGGCCTTCCCGGCTCTTGCCAGGCCCGGCCCGGCAGGCAATGCGCACGGCCATGACACAGCCGTTCCGCACCCTCGCTGCCGCTTTCCTCCTCACCTTGGGAACAGCCGCCTGCGCCGCCGCGCACGATTTCTGGATCGTGCCGGAGACGCCCGTCATGGACGCGCCCGGCCCGGCTTCCATTGCCTTCCGCATCGGTCATGCGGGCGAGGTGCAGGACTGGCCGCTGCGCCCCGACCGGGTCCTGTCGTGGCAATCGCTCGGTCCGGACGGGGTGACGGACCAACAGGCCGGCCTGGCCGTCGGGGCCGGTGCCATGCTACCGGTCACGCTGGAAGAGCCGGGCCTGCACCTCGTCAGCGTCGTCACCCAGGACAGCCTGATCGAGCTGGGCGCGAAAAAGTTCAACGCCTA
>CAYULR010000140.1:457-2502 GCA_964445685.1 uncultured Algimonas sp. | reverse complement strand
CTGCGCGACGTTATCGCCCACCGAAAGCAGACGCGCGCGACGCGCCGCAAGGGGGCGGAGCGCTACTCCCGGCGGGGCAAGACGCTGCTCGCCGTGGGCGACTGGCGCAGCGCGGAAAATGGCCACGTCACCCGCCCGCTTGGCCACACGCTGGAGATCACGCCGTCGGCCAACCCGATGGCCCTGCAGGCGGGCGAGCGGTTGGAGTTGCAGCTCACCTACCGGGGCGAGCCGCTGCCCGGCGCCGTGGTCCGCTTCGCCCCGCTGCATGTGGAGGACGAGGTCGAGACGCTGCGCACGGATGCTCAGGGGCGGCTTTCTGTTTCCATGCCGCAGGGCGGGCAGTGGATGCTCCACGCCATCTGGTCGGCCGTGCTGCCCGAAGGTTCGGACCAGCCCTACGACACGGTCTTCGCCAGCTTCAGCTTCCCCGGCGCACTGGATGGGAGCAGTCGCTAGTCGAAGCTGACATGCAGGTCGGTGCCCGCGGCGACATCGTCGAGCACCACCTCCGAGCCGTCCGGCCAGATCACGCGCACGCTGTCCGCGCGCGTCGCCTCGCCCAGACCGAAGACCTGCGGCGCGGCGGTCTGCGCCGTGAAGGTCGTGCCCGCCCGGACCCAGCGCGTCTGGGTCGTATCCGCCACGTCGAGTTCGATGCGCGCGCCGATGGCGGCCGCGTTCCCGTCCGGCCCGTCCAGCGTTACTGTCAGGGACTGCGCGCCCGTCACCGTGTTGCGCAGGAACACCGCGCCTTCGTCGGAGCCGTTCACCAGCAGCAGCACATCCACATCGTGGTCGCGGTCGAAATCCGCGCAGACCACGGCACGGCCTTGCAGATCGTCGTCCACGCCCAGCGCATCCGCTTCGTCCATGTAGCTGCCGCCTTCGTTGATCCAGAGGCGCGAGCGGTCCGCGGAATAGGGTTCGTTGGCGGGCGAGCCGGTGTCGTTCACCCAGCCATTGGTCTGGAAAATGTCCAGGTCACCATCCAGGTCGAAGTCCGCGAAGCAGGACCCCCACCCCCACGATCCGGCCTCCGCGCCCATGTCGACCTGGTTGACCAGCGTCCCGGACATGTTGCGGTACAGGCGGTTGCCATTGATGGAGGAGACGAACCAGTCGGGCCGCCCGTCCCCGTCATAATCGCCCACATCCGTGCCCATGCCGTTGGAATCGCTGATCTGCGTCGGGTCGGTGATGTCGGCGAAGGTCCCGTCGCCCTGGTTTTCGAACACGCGCGAGCTGCGGAAATCCGCGACTAGCAACAGGTCCAGATCGCCGTCCGCGTCGATATCCGCGAAGTTGGGCGCGAAGCTGTAGTCGCGGTCGCGCCCGATCTTGCCTTCCACGTCGAGGCCCAGCTCCGCGCCGATGCCCGCCGCCTCGCTGACGGGCGTGAACCGGATCGTGCCTCCCGCACTGTCGTTGCGCCAGAGCGTCTCCGTCTCGCCGGGCGCGGCCGCGCTGCGCGCCGTACCCCAATGCGCCATGGCGAGGTCCAGATCGCCGTCACCGTCATAGTCGCCTGCGGAAGCCGAAATCGTGTTTTCCGAGGTCATCAGGTCGATGCCGCTGCCGGAGGTCGCCTCCGCGAAGCCTCCCGCGCCGTCGCCCCGGAACAGGCGCGAACCGTCCCCGTCGAGGCCGCCGATGAACAGGTCGAGAGACCCGTCCCCGTCGAAGTCCGCCAGCAGCGGACCGGACAGCTTGGCGAGGTCGCCGGATGGCGTCTCGATCCGGTTCAGCGCCGGATTGGCCGTGCTGCGCGAAAAGCTGCCGCCTGCATTGAGCATGAGCAGCGCCTCGCCCGTATCGCCGCGCAGAATGAACAGATCGAGGTCCCCGTCCCCGTCCACATCCCCCACGGCCGCTCCGCCCGCGAAGAGCGACGGCATACCGGTGTAATCGGCCGAGAACCCGGACACATGCGCCAACCCGGCCGCATCCGCGACCTTGCCGAACGAAAGCACCGCCCCGACCGGGGCAGGCGGCGGCGCGGGCGGCTGGGCTACCGGCGCAGGCACAGGCGCAGCCCCGCCCCC
>CAYULR010000140.1:0-447 GCA_964445685.1 uncultured Algimonas sp. | reverse complement strand
ATCGGTAAAACATGGCCTCGGGCTCCCCTCCTGAGAGGGCGAGAGTGAACGAGTGGGACGCACGGTTCAAGGCGGAAGGGGAGTTGGATTTGAGAGGGTGGAGTGGTGGGGCGTGACGGAGCTGTGTTCCCGGTATTTACTGCCGGGGCCTCGCTCGGTCGTGATTTCATGGTGGCTGATATGGCGTCGCTCGGTCCGGTCCGCTCGGGACTTGAGAAGCCCTCCCCTCTCCCCCTTCGCTCATTCCCGCGCAGGCGGGAATCCAGCTTGAAGAAGACACGTGAGGTTTCTGACCTGCCAGGACCTGGATCCCCGCCTTCGCGGGGATGAGCGAAGGGGAAGAGGGCGAAGGTTGCGGGTCTTCCCCCACGTCGTGCCCCGCCCGTGTTGGGGGGGGGGGGGGGGGGGGGGGGGGACAAGACGCGCCGGGGGGGGGGGGGTGGGGGG
>CAYULR010000139.1:0-6995 GCA_964445685.1 uncultured Algimonas sp. | reverse complement strand
GTGGCGGACCTCGGCACGAAGAGTCTGCTGATGCTGCGCAACCACGGCACGCTGACGCTGGGGCCGAGCGCGGGCACGGCCTTCCTGCGGACCTACTTCCTGGAGAATGCCTGCCGGGTGCAGATCCTGGCCCAGGCGGCCGGTGACGAGAACCTGATCGAAGAGCCAGTGGAAATGGGCAACAAGGTCTACCAGCAGGGCGCGGCTGCCTTCGTTCCGGGCATGGGCGACAACCTCGTCTGGCCGGGCCTGATGCGCAAGCTCAACCGGACCAATCCGGGATACGCCCACTAGGACGCGCGCGTCTCGCACGGGACTTGCAGAGGGTTGGGGTAACTGCGGCGTTAGCCCGCAGATACCAAACGGCGCCGTCCGACTGTAATTGGGCTTACGTTAAGGTTGGCGGCGCTACGGTCGTCCCCCTAAGACCGATTCGGGTGCGGGGAGGCAGCCTTTGCGATCCTTTCGACAATCCGGAAGCGGTCGCCTCATGACGGTGGAGACTTACGTGCGATCTCGTTTTGCAACACTTATCGGCCTTGCCGCCGCGACCCTGGCAGGGGCGACCCTGCCGACGGCCGCGTCCGCGCAGTCGTCCGACCCCTATATCGGCGCGATCGACGACCGCCCGGCGGGACGCCTGCGCCGCGCCAACGAACCCATGGCCACGCAGCCCCGCTCGGTCCAGCCGCGCACCCTGCAACAAGGCCGCGCCATCCCGGCGCAACGCGCCCTGTCCGGGCAGTCTTTGCCTGCGCCCCGGCAGGTGGAAGGCGCGCCCGAAATGGTCGTGGTCAGCCCGGGCCGCTTCACCATGGGCAGCCCGCTCTACATGCCCAAGCGCGACCGCAACGAAGGCCCGCAGATCCCGGTCTCCATCAACTACCCGTTCGAAATCGGCCGCTACGAAGTCACCTTCGCGGAATGGGACGCCTGCGTCGCGGGCGGGGGCTGCAACGGCTACCGTCCCGACGACAATGGCTGGGGCCGCGGCCGCCGTCCCGTCACCAATGTCAGCTATGACGATGCGCAGAGCTACATTCGCTGGCTGAACCAGAAGACGGGCCTGACCTACCGCCTACCGTCCGAGGCCGAGTGGGAGTATGTCGCCCGCGCGGGCAAGGAATGGCCCTTCTCCACCCCGACGGAGCGCGGCATCAGCGCCAGCGAAGCCAATTTCAACGGCAAGTTCCCCTACGGGCTCGGCACCACGCCGGGCGAGTACAAGCGCAAGACCGTCGCCGTGGGCAGCTACCCCGCCAACCGCTTCGGCGTTCACGACATTCACGGCAACGTCTACGAATTCGTCTCCGACTGCTACGTGCCCCAGCACACGGGCAACCCCGCCAACGGCGCCCCGCGTCGCGACGGCGACTGCGACGCCAGCATCATCCGCGGCGGCTCCTGGGTCACGCATGGCTACCAGATGCGCGCCGCGAAACGGCTGAAATACACGCGCGAACACCGCTACGACGATTTCGGCTTCCGGGTGGCGAGGTCTATTAACTAGCCCCACGGGGCTGCGTCCGCGCAGCGGCGCGGGCTGATAAGAACAAGGCCGATGCGATTGCATCGGCCTTTTTGGTTCGCTGCCGCTCAGCGCGCCTTCGGCACGCGGCGGTCAAAGAACACCGTGCTCGGCTAAAGCCTGCGCGCGCTGCCCTTTGACCGATGGGAGAGGTGGTTTCCCTACCGAGGTGTCATGCGGATGCCCCCATCCATCCGGATGCATTCCCCATTGATATAGTCATTCTCCACGATCTGCTGGCTCAGCATCGCGATCTCGTCGGGTTTGCCGAGGCGGTTCGGGTACAGGACCGTGTTCTCCAGCGCCTGGAAGATATGCTCCGGCAGCGTGTCGAATAGCGGCGTGTGGATCAGGCCTGGCACGATCGTGTTGCAGCGCACGCCGACCTGGGCGAGGTCGCGGGCAATGACGATGGTCATGCCGATGACGCCGCCCTTGGACGCGGAGTAGGCGACCTGGCCGATCTGGCCTTCATAGCCCGCGACCGACGCCGTGTTGATGATCACGCCGCGCTGGCCGTCTTCCGTCACCGGGTCCTGCTTGGCCATTTGCTGCGCGCACAGGCGCGCGACGTTGAACGTGCCGATCAGGTTGACGTCCAGCACCGTCTTGAACGTGTCCAGCGGGTGCGGGGCGTCCTTCTTCTTGTCATAGGTCTTGTGGGCCGAGCCAATGCCCGCGAAATTGTTGCAGATGTGAATGCCGCCGAAGGCGTCGACCGTCTGCTCGATGATGCTCGCCACGCCCGCTTCATCGGTGACGTTGCCGTTGAAGTAGCGCACCGCGCCGCCGAGTTCCTTGGCCAGCGCTTCGCCGCGCTCGTCGTTCATATCGAGGATGGCGACGTTTGCGCCGTGGCTCACATAGCGCCGCACTGTGGCTTCGCCGAGGCCGGAGGCTCCGCCCGTGACGAGGGCTGTTTTTCCTTTGAGGTCCATAGTCGCGCTCCTAGTTCAGCATCGATTGATAATTTTGAGAAAAGACGTCCCGCCCGATGATCAGTTTCATGACCTCGGAACTGCCCGCCAAGATGCGGTTGATGCGCGCGCCGGTGAACATGCGACAGATGGAGTATTCCTCCATGTAGCCCGCGCCGCCGTGGAACTGGACGCCTTCGTCCATCATCTTCCACTGGATCTCGGAGCCCAGCAGCTTGGCCTTGGCGGCCGCGTTGGCCGTGAGCAGGCCTTGGTTGTGCAGCGTGACCAGGTGGTCGACATAGACTTGCAGCATGTCGATCTCGCTATCGAGTTCGGCCATCTTGAACTGCGTGTTCTGCATCTTGGACAGCGGCTTGCCGAAGACGTTGCGGTCCATGACGTAGTCGCGGGTCAGGTCGAAGGCGTGGCGCGCGGACGCGGCGTAGCCGGTCGCGGCGATCAGGCGTTCCTCGGCCAGGCCCTCCATCAGGTGGATGAAGCCCATGCCTGGCGTGCCCATGACGTTTTCGCGCGGAATGACCACATCGTCGAAGAAAAGCTCCGCCGTGTCCTGCGCGGGCATGCCCATCTTCTTCAGGTTCTTGCCGCGCGAGAAGCCCTCCATGCCGCGTTCGACAATGACGAGGGCCATGGCGTGCGGGTTGGCGGGTTCACTCGCGCCTTCGGCAATGTACTTGCCCGCCACGATGACGACGTCGGCATTGATGCCGTTGGAGATGTAGGTCTTGGAGCCGCTCAGCACCAAATGGTCGCCCATGTCGCGCACCGTGGTGCGCATGCCGGACAGGTCGGACCCCGCGCCCGGTTCGGTCATGGCGACGGCGAGGATGGTCTCTCCGCTGATGCACTTGGGCAGGAAGCGTTCGCGCTGTTCTTCGTTGCCGATCGTCTGGAAGTAGGGGCCGACGAGGCGCGAGTGCAGCGTGGCGAAGAACTCGCCCGTCTCGGCGCGCGCACTCTCCTCGATGATTATCTGGTCCCAGCGGAAGTCGTTATCGCCCATGCCGCCATATTTCTCGTCCGGCCAGATCATGAGCATCCCGCGCTCGCCCGCCTTGCGGAAGGCGCTGCGGTCCACGATGCCCGCTTCGCGCCACGCGTTCATGTGCGGCTTGATCTCCTCCTCCAGGAACTGGCGGTAGGAGCTGCGGAACAGGGTCTGTTCCTCCGTGAATTGGCGCATGATCGTGTCCCCGACTGGAATGCCTTTTGGCTTTGTCCTTCGGTTAGGGGAGGAAATGCGCGCGTGGAAAGGGGCCGGTCCGTCGCGCGCCGCCTTTATCAGGGACGTGATTGGCCTGCATCAGAGGTGTGATGGCACCCGCCTAAAGCAGGGTTTTCGGGACCGGTATTTCCATATCCGCCAATATTTGACCGAAGCTCTTTCCCTGCGGATCGTTGCGCAGGCTCGCCAGCCCCCCGCCGCCCAGCGCGCGGTGCAGCACGAGGTTCAGGCTGTGCGAGCCGGGCAGGTGGAAACGCTCGACCTTGCCTCGGGCGAAATGCGCGAAATGGGTCTTCACCGCGTCTTCGCTCAGCGCCGCCCAGATGTAGGGCGTGAATTCGGCCTTGCGCGCCGCCACGCCGATATTGGCGATGTCGCCTTTGTCGCCGGACCGGAGCCAGGCGAGGCGGGAGAGGGGGACGGTGGTGTCGGTCGGTCCCGGCTGCGGCAGTTCGGTGCGTTCGCCCGCGCGGAGCGGAACGGCGGTGGGTGGCTCGAACGGAGCTGCGTCGACGCGCACGTCCACCTCGGACTTCGCTACCAGCGCCGAGACCAGCCGGACCACCGGCTGCGGCTTGGGCCGCGCGCCGCCATAGATGACGAGGCCCGGCGGCGTGGCGAGGCCGAGGCCGGACGCCTCCTTCAGCAGCAGGCCGCAGGCGCGGGCGTCCGCGTGGCGCGCGCTGATGCGGAAGGCGATCTCGCGCGTGGCGTGACCGCCGCCGAAATGCGTCTCGTCCCCGGCGCGCTCCAGCTCGACCTGGTCGAAGTCCGGGAGGCCGTGCGCGTCCAGCTTGCGCCGCGTCCGGGTGAGGGTCGCGTCGAAAAAGGCCTGCGCCTTGGCCGCGACGTCGCCGCCGATCATGAAGAACAGCACCGAGATGCGGTGCCCGTCCCGGCCCGTCAGGCTGGCCTTGTAATCACCGGGGCGGCCCCGGCCTTTGGCGCCGGATACCTGCACGCGGTCCGGACCGGTCTCTTCGATACGGACCTGCGTGAAGTCGCACACCACGTCGGGCAGGATGTACTCCGCCGGGTCGCCGATCTCGTAGAGCATCTGCTCCGCGACCGTCCCGCGGTTGACGATCCCGCTCGTCCCAGCGGGCTTGGTGATGGTGCAGCTGCCGTCCTCGCCCACTTCGGCCAGCGGGTAGCCGATATCCGCAATGTCGCCCGCCTCGCGCCAGTCGGTGAAATTCCCGCCCGTGACCTGCGGCCCGCACTCGATCAGGTGCCCGACGAGCGAGCCCTGGGCGAGGTGGTCCAGATCGTCCGCGCTCCAACCGAATTCATGGATGAGCGCGCCCAGCGTCACCGCGCTGTCCACGCAACGCCCCGTGACGACGATGTCCGCCCCGGCGTCCAGCGCGCGGGCGATGGGAAACGCGCCGAGATAGGCGTTGGCGGAAACGATCCGGTCCGCGTCCGGGACGGGCTCGCCGGAAAACATGTCCGTCTTTCCAATAACGGTGCCGAGGCGGTCCATCAGGTCGTCGCCCGTGACGGCCACGACGCGCAACTCAAGGCCAGCTTCCGCCACTGCGGCGCGCACCGCGTCCGCGCAGGCCTGCACATTCACGCCACCCGCATTGGCGATGATGCGAACGCCGCGTTGCGCGATCTCCGGCAGATGGCGGGAGAGGCCGTCCACAAAGTCCGGGACGAAGCCCGCGCCCGGGTCCCGCGCCCGCATCCGCGCCAGCAGGCTCATCGTGATCTCGGCCAGGTAGTCGAAGACGAGATAGTCGGGCGAGGCGGACAGGAGCTGCGCCCACGCCATGTCGCTCTCGCCCCAGTAACCGGACGCGCCGCCGAGGGTGATGGTCTTGGTCATGGGGGGAGAGTGGCGGGAAGTGGGGGCGGGGTAAAGGCGGAATGGAAACAGCCGTCCCCGGCATTCACTGCCGGGGCCTCTGGCTTGGCTTCAAGGCGACTGGGCTGGTCAGCCGTGGGACCTATCTGGATGGAGACCCCGGCAGTAAATGCCGGGGACAGAGCTTTACTCGACCCACACCTCATCCATCGTCCCGACAACCCTAACGCCTTCCCGCGCCAGCGCCCCGCTCGCATCGAACGCGATCACCCGCATCCCCGCTGCCAGCGCCGCGCTTACGCCTGTCTCGCTGTCCTCGATCACGACGCAGCGGTCCGGCGCGACGCCCATTTTCTTCGCGGCATGCAGGAACAGGCCCGGGTGCGGCTTCGGTCTCGGCACGTCCACGGCGGAGAAGATGCGGTCGCGGAAGATGTCCAGCAGCCCCGTCGCGTCCAGGCTCACCGCCATCTTCTCGTGGCGCCCTTGCGACGCGACGCAGCTCGCCAGCCCAGCGACGTGGACGCGGTCGATCAGCTCCCGCACGCCCGGAACGGCCTTCAGCTCTGTGCGGAAGCGCTCCGCCTGATCTGCCCGGAAATCCTCCAGCCAGCCCCGGTCGAGAGCACGGCCCAACGCGTCTTCCAGCGCCGCATGGACCTGGCTCATGCTCTTGCCCTTGAAGCGACGGGTCGATTCTTCGCCGTCCATCGGCCAGCCCAGCCGCGTGATGTGCTCCGCCATCACCGCGTTGGACAAGGGCTCGGAGTCGACGAGCACGCCGTCGCAGTCGAAGATGACGAGGTCGGTCTCAGAAGTGTGGATCATGGCCCGGGTCATGGACTGCCCCTAGCGCGGATGGGCGGCGCTCCGCCATGGTTAACGCGACCCTAACCCTTTGCGGGTCATGGCAGGGCATGGCGTTCGCCTCTTCATATCCGGCTTATGAGCACGCTCAGCTGCAGCAGCGCAACTACGCGCTGATCGGCCTGGGCAAGGGGCTGGAATCCGCCGTCTGGGTGCTGGTCATCCTGTTCTTCTCGGGCGCCATCATCGGTCTGACCTTTGCGTCGGCCGAAGCGCTGGATGCGGGCGACAGCCCGTTTGCGCGCATGCTCTGGTATCCAATCTACGCCATCGTGGCGGGCTTCATGGTGTTGCAGTTGCCGGGGACGCTGCGGCTCGTGTCGCGCAATCCGCTCATCATCATCTGCGTTCTGTGGCTCGGTCTGACCTTCTTCTGGTCCATCGATCCGGGGGTGACGCTGCGCCGGGCGATCGCTCTGATGATGACGACGCTGGCGGGGCTGGTGTTTGCCGCGCGCTACGACTGGGGCGAAATGGTGCAACGACTCGGCGTGGCGATGCTCATCCTGTGTTTCATCACCCTGTTCGTGGCGATCCTGAACCCGTCGCGCGGCATCATGACCGAAATCCACCCCGGCGCGTGGCGCGGGCCGTGGGCGGAAAAGAACTATCTGGGCGGCA
>CAYULR010000138.1:0-6997 GCA_964445685.1 uncultured Algimonas sp. | reverse complement strand
AAGGGCCCGACGCCGTCCGTGTTGGCGACATAGGCGACGATCAGCGCGGCGAGGCGCGGGCCGAAACGGTTCGTCTGGCCGCCATCGCGGATCGGCTGACGCGCGCGGACGAAACGGTCGCCAACGACATCTCGCAACTCTCCAGCGCCATCCGCCGCGAACTCGCCTTGGTGGACAGCCGCCTGGCGCAGACCCGCGCTGAGATCGAGACACTGGGCGCGATCATAGACCGCCAGTCTGCCGACACGGACAGCATGACCCGCAAGATCGCGGAGCGCACGGACCGCATCGCCACGACGGCCAAGACCCAACGCGATGCGCTGAAAGACGTCACCAACGGCATCGACACCCAGATCGACGCCCTTTCAGCCACGGTGAAGCAGACATCGGACGGCCTCGCCGCATCGGCGGACGAGACAGTCGAGCGGGTCGAGGCGGCGTCCAAGGCCCTGGACAAGACTCTGCGCGACACGGCCGCCCACGGCGACGCCATCGCCCTGACCAGCCAGGATGCGGGGCTCATGATCTCGGATGCGGAAGCGCGCCTGTCCGGCTTGTCCACAGCGCTGAAGACACAGACGGACACGCTGGAAACCGTGCTGTCGCAACGTTCCGAGCAGATCGAAACGCTGATCGCCAAACTGTCCGATGACAAGGCCGTCGCGGAACAGGCGCTCTACAAACAATCAGACCTGCTGGGCGCGGTGGATGCGCAGATCGAGATGACCGAGGCGCGTCTGACGGCGCTCGTCGACCATGCGCGCGACATCCAAGACCAGCTGACGGCCCGCCTGTCGGACATCGACAGCACATTGTCGGATGCGGACCGCCGGTCGCGCGCTTTCACCTCCGACATTGCCGACCGCGTCAGCGACTCGGTCGCGCAGACCCGTCGCGAGCTGTCCATCATGGAAGGCGAAATCCGCACGCTGCAAAGCCGAATGGACGACGCCCGGATCGAGCCGAGTGTGGAACCGCCCTTGTCCACCAATGTCGTGGAGGCGCCCCGCCGCACGCCCGCTCCGTCGCGCGTTCGCGATACGGCCCGGCTGGACCTGACGCCGCTGGACGCCTCCGACATGGACGCGGCGGACGACCTGTCCATTCCGGAGCCCAGCCAGGCGGGCTCGCTGGTCGATCAGGCCATGACCGTTCCGCTGGACAGCGACCTCACGGCGACGATCCAGCCCAGACCCGAACCCGCCGAAATCCTGACCCGGCCCGGCACCGTGACGCAGGACGGCTCCCTGATCGAGGACCGGCCCGCGCCCGTCCGCTCGACCGGACCCGCCATCGTGCCGACGCCCGAGAAGGACTGGCGCTGGCGCGACATGCTAGGCTCCATCGAACCCGCCCTGTCACCCAAACAGAAACCCGTGGACCGCCCAGGCCCGGGCGTTCCCCTGACCGCGCCGCCCGAAGGCCTCGATCAGGCCGAAGGCTCCGACGTGGTCGCGCGCCTCTGCGAAGTGCAGCTCGCGCCCAGCACGGTGATCGACGAAACGCTCATCGCGCAGGCCGCGTCCGCGCGCCGGACCGGAGGCGAAGCCGCCATGGCGAGCCATGTCTTTTCCTCCGTCAACGCGCCCATCATCCACCTGCGCGGCGTCCTTGCAGCCGATCTGGAATTCCGGCTGCGCGCGGAGAGCTTCCGCAGGCATTTCAGCGACGATCTCGACCGGCTGGCCGATCCAGCGGAACTGACCGCGCGGCTGTCCTCGGCCAGCGGCCGGGCCTACATGCTCTGTGCCGCCGCGCTTCTGGCGGGCTGAGGACCATCACATCATGACCGACATTCCGCCCGGTGGGCGCTGGGAAACACGCACGGCCGAAGAGACCGACGCCGGACAAAGGGTCGACCGCTGGCTCTCCAGCTGGACCGAGCTGTCGCGCGCCCGCATCAAGTCGCTGATCGAAAGCGGGCAGGTCCGCGCGGGCGGCGACATCATCGGCAAGTCGACTGGCAAGATCAAACCGGGCGTGGAGTACGCCGTCTTCGTGCCCCCGCCCGTGGACGACACACCCAAACCCGAAGACATTCCGCTCTCCATCCTGTTCGAGGACGACCAGCTGATCGTGCTGGACAAACCCTCCGGCCTGACCGTCCACCCGGCCCCCGGCTCGCGCTCCGGCACGCTCGTCAACGCGCTGCTCCATCACTGCGCGGACAGCCTGTCCGGCATTGGCGGGGTAATGCGGCCGGGCATCGTGCACCGTCTCGACAAGGATACGTCCGGCGTCATGGTCGTCGCCAAGTCGGACAAGGCGCACCGGGGCTTGGCCAAGCAGTTCGCCAAACACTCCATCGAGCGCGCCTATGTCTGCCTGGTCCGGGGGCGGCCCAACCCGCGCGCTGGCCGCGTCGCCACCCGCCTGGCCCGCTCGCCCCATGACCGTAAGAAACAGGCCGTCGTGCGCGGCACGGATAACGACCTGGACGCCTCGGACCATGGCCGTCACGCGGTCACCCACTACGAGACTCTGCGCGGCTTCGGCCAAGCGCGGCTCGGCAGTGTCGGCACGCCGGTTGTCTCAGAGCTGGAGTGCCGCCTGGAAACCGGGCGCACGCACCAGATTCGCGTTCACATGGCGCATGTGGGCTGTCCGCTGCTGGGCGATCCGCTCTACGGCAATCACAAGGCGTTCTTGTCCGACAAGTCGCCCGAAGCCGTCGCCGTGCGCGAGGCCGTCGCCGCTTTCAAGCGGCAAGCCCTGCACGCCCGCCTGCTCGGCTTCATCCATCCGGTGACGAAGGAAGAGCTCTCCTTCGAAACGCCGCCTCCGGCGGACTATCAGGCCTTGGTCGGCATCCTGTCCGGGCTGCCCCGGTCGTAGCGCGGAGCCCAGGCGGCCAGGACGCGGCCGACATAATCCGCGTCGCATTCATTCTTCAAAAGCAGGTGATCCGCCCCATCCAGGCTGACGAAGCTTTTCGGGTGCTTGGCAAAGCGGAAGAGGTGGCTCGCATTGTCGATGTTCACCACACGGTCCTGCGGTGAGTGGAAGATCAGGAGCGCCCGGTCCAGGCCGCCCAGCCCTTCGGCGATGTCGTGCTTCTTGATGTCGTCCAGGAACTGGTCCTTGATGGTGAAAGGACGGCCCGCCAGCATGACTTCGGCTTCGCCGCTCTCGATGATCTCTTCCAGCTTGTCGGCGAAATTGTGCACGATGTGCGTCGTGCTGCACGGGCTGCCGATGGTCGCCACGGCGCTCACGGAAGGCAGGTCCTCGGCCGCTTTCAACGCAGCCGTACCGCCAAAGCTGTGCCCGACGATCAGGCCCGGCGCGTCGTAATTGTCTTCCAGATACTTCGCCGCCGCCCGGATCTCCGCCACGTTCGTGGAGAAGTTCGTATCGGAAAAATCACCGCCCGAGCCGCCCAGCCCCGTAAAGTCGAAGCGCAACATCCCGTAGCCTTCGTCCACCAGGGCCTTCGCGATCGTCTGCAACGGCTTGAAGTTCTTCCCGATCGTAAAACCGTGCGCGAACACGACATAATCGATGACCTCGCCGTCCTCCGGCAGATCGAGCCGTCCCGCCAGAGGATGACCCAGCGCGCCGGGGAAGGAGAAGCGTTCGGTTTTCATGGGACGTGGTTACACACTATGGCTCCGCCCGTAAAACCGGATTGGTAGAGCCAAGGAAGGTAACTCTTGTTTCGCTTGTCATAGTATTGAGCCGACACAGAAACTCCGATTTGCCTGTAACTGTTCCGTCTAAAATCGAGACGGAATTATCGGCTTCGTAGATCAAATGAACGTCAACCATGGATACCCGCTTGGCACTGGTATTCACAAGAAAACCTGCAACAAGTTCGGGATACTCAACGCGAATTTTCTCAGGGCAATTTGCGATACTGGATATGTCCGAGGTGTCCATCTCAATGCTGGCCGATGGGCCGACGAAGCTTCCCGCATCGAAGAGCATCCCTTGGGATGTGGTTGGAGGAGCGACATAATCGCGGTCTGAGTAATCGCCAAGCGCGTAGCCCGTACCTCCGCTTAGAATAACCATGGACGTCAAGAATGTGTCCCGCAAACCAACAGCAAAGCGATTTTTGGTGCTAGCGGAAGCCACGAGTTCGAGTTCTCTAGTTTTCAAATCATCAAGAATTTTATCTTGCTTGTCCAATCGCCGCCTTAGATCGCTCTCGGACTCGTACCGGTGACGCCTGAGTTCATCTTCAAACGCATTAATACGCTTTTCCAACCTCTGAACGGGAGGCTCTCCCTCAGAGCCGCTTTGTTTATCTTCCATAATACCACCCTATAAAGTCGTAACTTCATTAAGAGCGCTACAAAGTAGAAATCAACGATAATCAAAGCTGTACGGGCGGCCGGACTTGAACCGGCACTTCCAAGAGGAAAACAGATTTTAAGTCTGTCGTGTCTACCAATTCCACCACGCCCGCAACGACGCTGGACTAGCCGTCCGTCATGTCCGCGACAAGCGATTCCAGCGCGGCTTTCACCCGGGCGAGCACGTCCTGATTTGATCCGCGCGCCACGAAGGACACGCTGCGCAGTTCGTCGTTGAAGAAGGGGTAGCTCCCGATGGACACGCCCGGATGCGCGGCCTCTATCGCGGCCAGCCGTTCGGCGGCGTCCCCCTCCCCGATGCCTTCGCAGGTCACGGTGATCTGGTGGACCGTCTCTCCGCCGTCGATACGGTGGGTGATGTCGGCCAGCATGCCGCGCATGATCTGCGGGACACCCGCTAAGGTGAAGACGTTGCGCGTCTGGAAGCCCGGAGCCTGGCTGACCGGATTGTCAATCAGCGACGCGCCGTCCGGAATGCGCGCCATGCGGCGGCGCGGCGCGTTCAGCTCGTCCTCCGCATAGCGCTGGCGCAGCATGTCGAGCGCGTCTTCGCGTTCGCCGATGCCGAGCCCGAAGGCCGCCGCGATGCAGTCCGCCGTGATGTCGTCATGCGTCGGGCCGATGCCGCCCGTCGTGAAGACGTAGTCGAACGTGTCGCTGAAGCTGCGGACCGTCTGCGTGATGGTCGCCGCATCGTCGGGCAGGATGCGCGCCTCGCCGACCTGCACGCCCAGCGGAGCGAGGAACGCCGCAATGGTGGCGAGGTTCGTGTCCTGCGTCCGGCCGGAGAGAAGCTCGTCCCCGATCAGCAGCACCCCGGCCGTGACCCGGCTCATGGCCGGACCCTCATGCCGCGTTTCAGACCGGCCAGCACGGCGGCGTCCCGGTCGTATATGTCGTCCACGTAGCGCACCCCCGCCGCGTCGCTGACCGCCGTCATGTAGAGGATGTGAACCGGCACGCTTTCCGCGAGGTCGGCGCGGGTCTCCCGCTTGCCTGCCAGCGCGCTGTCGATCCGCGCCCGGTCCCATCCGGGCGTCTCGTCAAGCAACCATTCGGTCAGGTCGATTGGGTCCTGCGTTCGGATGCAGCCGGACGAGAAGGCCCGCTGGCGTTGCGCGAACAGACCGCGCGACGGCGTATCGTGCAGGTAGACGTTATGGCTGTTGGGAAACATGATCTTGACCTCGCCCAGCGCGTTCAGCTCGCCTGGAGCTTGCCGGATACGGTATGGCATGGTCCCGGCCGGGATGGATTTCCAGTCTATTGTGGACGCGTCGACGGCCTGTCCCTGCCGGTCGAGCACCTGGAAGCCCAGACGCTGCACCGCCGCAGGGTCGCGCTGGAACAGGGGCAGCTTGTCCAGACGCGCAAGGCTTGCCGGGGTCTCCCACCACGGGTTGAGCACGACGTAGCGTATACGGTCGGAGAAGACAGGCGTCTTGCGGAATGGCTTGCCGACGATGGCGGCGTGGACGCGGTCCACCCGCCCGTCGCGCCATGCCTGGACGGAAAAGTCCGCAATGTTCACCCGGACATGCCGACGCCCCAGATCGTCGGGCAGCCAGCGCCAGCGCTCCATGTTCACGCGCAGCATATCCATCGCGGTCTGATCGCTGCGGTTCAACGCGCGCACCGTCGCGGGACCGATCAGCCCGTCCGCGTCCAGCCCTGCGCCGGACTGGAAAGCTAGGACCGCCGCTTGCGTGGCGTCGTCGTAGACGCCGGTCTGGGCAATGCCGAGCCGGGCTTGCACCGCGCGCAGGCGCGGCGACGCCATGCCGGGGCGGAGCGTTTCGCCCGGCTCGATCACTGCCGTGTCTTTCCCGGACTTGTCCAGAAGCCGGGCCATTTCCGACCGGAGCGACTGGTAGGCCGCATGTTGCGGCGCGAGACGGTCCAGGCTGCCCGCCAACGTCCCGGTTTCCAACGCCTCCGTCAGATGGGCGTAGAGATCCGCCTCCCTCCCCTTTTCCCATCTCTTGGCCGTCCAGTCCGGTTCGACTGATGTCGGGGAGAGCTTTCCGAAGGCAAGGTGCGAGGCCGCGCTCATCCACCCATCCAGCGCGTAGAGCGCCATGTCGTCCCCGACCGTACCGTATTCCTTCAGCGTCTCCAGATGGTAGTCTTCGGGATAGAGCCCGTGCGCCGCGACGCTCTCAATGGCCTGGATGACGGCATCACCCTCGAACAGATGGATGAAGGCCTCGTAGCGCTCCATCGACATGTCGCCGCCCAAATAGTGCGTCTGGAACCCGCTCATCGCCTTGGGCGCCAGCGGTCCGACGGGTCCCGGCGGCGTGGCGGAAGCGGTCGTGATGGAAGCGGCTGCGAAGACGCAGCCGAGTAGCAATCCTCTGATCATGAGGGCGCAAATGCCAGCTTGTCGGCTTCCCAGCAATCACCACCGCGATGAGACAGCCGGATTCGCGCGCGGCGATTGACGGCCCTGCGACCGGGTGCCACGCGGCGGGCGTGACTTCCGCCCCTCTTTCCCGCCCGGCCTTCATGGCGCTGTCGGCAGCGCTGATCCTGATCTGGGGCAGCGCGTTCAACTTCGTCGGCGTGGCCGTGGACCATATCAGCCCGTTCTGGCTGACGGCGTGGCGGCTGGTCGTGGCGGCGATATTCCTGACGGGCTATGCCTTTGCGACGGGAGCGCGCCTGCCCGCGCTGTC
>CAYULR010000137.1:6859-7068 GCA_964445685.1 uncultured Algimonas sp. | reverse complement strand
TGTGCGCTTTGCGGTCGAGCCGGTTGACGTGGTCGTGCGCGCACTGGATTGAGCCCACACAAGGGGAGAGACATCATGTTCAAGAAGATCGGACTGGGCCTTGTTGTCCTGCTGCTGGCCGCATTCGCCTGGGTGCAGCTCGTCACCGTGCCGGGCGTGGACGCCAAGATGAACCCGGTCGCCGATCTCGGCCCCTACACGGTCAGCGA
>CAYULR010000137.1:0-6849 GCA_964445685.1 uncultured Algimonas sp. | reverse complement strand
TGGCGCGCGATCTGCACGATACGCTGTATGTGGCGGACCTGCACGCGGACAGTTTGATGTGGCGGCGCGACACGACCAAGCGGCAGGAGCGCGGCCATGTCGATCTGCCGCGCTTGCGCGACGGCGGCGTAGACTTCCAGATCTTCTCCGCCGTGACCAAGTCGCCGCGCGGGTTGAACTTCGCCGAGAACGCCGCCGACGCGCCCGACGACATCACCATGGTCGCCGTGCTGCAGCTCTGGCCGACCCGCACCTGGCAGAGCATCTACGAGCGCGCGGCCTACCAGGCGCAGCGCTTGGCCCGCTACGAAGCGGACGCGGACAATAATCTCGTCATCGCCCGCACGGCGTCCGACCTCGACCAGCCCGAAGGCACGCTGGTCGGACTGCTGCTGACCGAAGGCGCGCACCCGCTGGAAGGCAAGATCGAGAACGTGCAGCGCCTGTACGACGAAGGCTACCGCGCCATGGGTCTGCAGCATTTCTTCGACAATGCGCTGGGCGGTTCGCTTCACGGGCAGAGCCAGGCGGGTCTGACGGAGTTCGGGCTCAAAGCCGTGCGCGAAATGTGGCGGCTGAACATCGCCGTGGACCTCGCCCACGCGTCCGAGTCCGTGAGCCGCGACGTGCTGGCCATGCCCGAACGCGGCCCCGTCTTCATCAGCCATGGCGGCGTGCGCGACGAATGCACGGCCTCCCAGCAGCGCAACCTGCCCGACGACATATTGCGCGACATCGCGGCCCGGGGCGGCATTGTCGGCATCGGCTATTTTGAAGGCGCGATCTGCGACATCAGCCCCGCCGGGATCGGCCGCGCCATGATGATGGCAATCGACCTGATGGGCGTGGACGCGGTGGCGCTGGGCTCCGACTATGACGGCACGGTCACGACCGCGTTCGACACGTCCGAGCTGTCGGTCATCACGCACCAGCTGATGGAAGCGGGCCTGTCCGAGGCCGACATCCGCGCCGTCATGGGCGGGAACGTGAAGCGCTTCTTCCGCCAAAGCCTTCCCGGCGGGACGGGGATCGAAGCGCCCGCACCCCGCACGCGCGCCAATACGGACCTGGCCGTCGAGGCCGTCCGCGTCCTGTCCGACGACGATATGGAAGGCCGCCAGTGGGGTACGCCGGGCAACGCCCGCGCCCGCGCCTGGCTGACCGAGCAGATCACCGCCATCACCGGGACCGCGCCGGAGGAACACGCCTTCACCCGCACGATCACGCGCCGGGGCGAAACCCGCGATGTGGCGGGCACGAACCTGATCGTGACCTTCCCCGGCCAGGACTCTGATGGACCCGTCCTCGAAGTCATGGCCCATTACGACCATATCGGCGTGGACGAGAGCGGCGACGTCTTCAACGGCGCGGACGACAATGCCTCCGGCGTGGGCGGACTGCTCGCGGTTCTGGACCATTTCCAGGCCAACCCGCCCGAACACGAAGTCCGCCTGCTCTTCCTCGACACGGAGGAAAGCGGCCTCGCCGGAGCCTATGCCTATATGGACGAACGCGTCGACGACCGGCCGCGCGTGGCGCTGAACTTCGACATGATCGCGCAGAACGCGGACGGCGAGATCTACGCCTCCGGCACGTCGCACACGCCCGCGATAAAGCCCATCGTGGACGCGGCAGCGCGGGGCTTGCTGCTGAAAATCCGCTTCGGCAACGACCAGCCCGAGGACGGGGCGAACGACTGGTCGCTCTCGTCCGACCACGGCGCGTGGCATGCAAAGGGCTACCCGTTCCTCTATTTCGGCGTGGCGGACCACCAGCACTACCACCGCGTCACGGACGAGTTCGAGACGCTCCCCCTGCCCGTCTACCGCCAGACCGTGCAGCTGGCCGTGAACACGGCCGCCGGGCTGGAGGCCGCTTTGGACGAGCTGGCAACCGCGCCTTAATCCTTGGGGGCCAGAACGGCGTCATGAGCGACTGGACCGTCTACATGCTGCGCTGCGCCGATGGGTCGCTCTACACCGGCATCGCGCGCGACGCCGCCGCGCGCCTCGCCACGCACAATAGCGGCAAGGGCGCGAAATACACCCGCGCCCGCCGTCCTGTATCTCTCGTCTGGAGCGAACCCGCCGAGTGCCGCAGCAGCGCGTCCAAACGCGAATACGCGATCAAGCAGCTGCGGCGGAGCGAGAAGTTGCGGTTGGTTGGGGCAGGCTAACGCAAGCCTAACCGGGTTTGTAACTCCACTTCGGGCCTCCCGCCGCTATTTCCATGGCAGCGAAGAAGAGGAACCGAGCCATGCGCATTTTCAGAGTCATCATGGCAGCGGCTGTGCTGCTGTCGTGTCTGCCCGCTGCGGCCCAGGCGCAATATCTGACCAAGCGCCAGTGCTACGACAAGGCGTTCAAGAAAATGCAGGACACCAGCGTGACGCTGCCAGGCGAACTCACGGCCTTCATGCTCACCCTCGAAATGGATGTTCGGTCCAACCCTTCATACGACCTGGAGGCTCCGGCCCCTAAAAGCTGCGCAAGCCTGGGGCGGATCGCACCGAACCAGACCTCGGCCAATCTTTGCAAGTCCCAGATGGCTTGCCAGGACGAAGGATACGCGAAATACAATTCGGGAGACCTGCTAGGTTCGGCGAAGGCTTGGGACCGGAGTTGCGACATGGGGCTCATGGATAGTTGCGCCCTTGCAGGCGAAAGCTACAACCTCTCGAAGGACACCAAGACCGCTTATTCGCGCTTCAAGAAGGGATGCGAGAATGGCTCCCTGCTCGCCTGCTATGGCTACGGAGCCCTGATCGCCAAACCGTTCTACATGGAAAGCCGGGTCGATTACAAAATCGATATGGAGGAAGGCCTGTCCTATCTTCAGAAGGCTTGCCAGGGCGGGATCGACGATGCCTGCACGAGATGGACCAAGGCCTATGGACATGGTGGCGGGATCGATGTGTCTGCGGAAGCAGTCTACGCCATGCGAGGCGAAGCCTGCCGCATCAGTCAGAAAGCGTCGGATTGCGGGCAGTACTACCAACTCGTCTACGATGGCGAGGGCGGCCCGCAGGACAAGGCGCGCGCGGTTCCGGAACTCAGAAAAGCCTGCCGCGGTGGAAACCAACTCGCCTGCAAATTCCTCGACCGGAACAACCACTCACGCTGAGACCTGTTACGCACGCACTTCCGGTGGTCTGTGCCACGCCAGCGCGACCATCAGGAACGCCCAGAAGATGATCAGCAGCGCGCCGCCCGTATAGGCGGCGTGCAGCGGCAGGTCGGTGTAGGCGCTCGTCAGCCCGGAGGCCATCCGCCCGCCCCGCCCGGCGCATGACGGGCAGAGCCATTTGAAGGATTGCGCCCAACGCCTCCGGGACGCCATGCAGAACCCCAGGCCCTGCCCTGCCCCCGCCCTGCTTAGAAGATAAAGGCCACCCATGGATCCGTTGAGCGAGTTCACGCTGGACATGCCCGGTTGGGTCCAGGCGATGCTGGTGCTGACCCTGTTCTCGATGATGTTCGCTGTTGCCCTGGGGCTCAGCGGATCGGGCTTCCGGGCGCTGGCCGCGAACAGGAAGGCCTACATTGCCGGGGTGATCGCGCAGCTGGTCGCACTGCCGCTGCTGACGCTGGGCCTGTGCTATGCGCTCAGCCCGCCGCCGAGCGTAGCGCTGGGCATGATCGTCGTGGCGTGCTGCCCGGGCGGGGTGAGCTCCAATCTCGTTGCCCTGTTCGCGCGGGCGAACCTGGAACTGTCCGTCGCCCTGACGGCGACATCGAGCCTGGTCGCCGCCCTGCTGACGCCGTTCAGCATCCTGCTGTGGTCGTCGCTCTACGCGCCTGCCGCCACGTTGATCGAATCCATCGGCATCGATATCGTCAGCTTCCTAGTGCAGACGACGCTCCTACTCGCCCTTCCCATCGCGTTGGGCATGGCGGTGCGGGCGAAGGCCCCGGAGGCGGCGCTGCGCTGGCAAGGGCGGATCGCGGCCGTGTCGGGCCTCTCCCTGCTGGGGCTCATTCTCTATGGGGGATTTCTCTACCGGGCGGAGTTCGCGCTTCTCGGCGTGGGCATCATCGGCCTGGTCGTGATGCATAACGGCCTGGCCTTCGCGCTGGGCTGGGCGCTGGCGAAGCTTGCATCCGCGGACCGCGCGGCGATGCGCACCGTCACCATCGAGACCGGCATCCAGAATACGGGCCTCGCGCTCGTCATCCTGGTCAACCAATTCGTCGGCCTGGGCGGAGCGGTCGCCGTCGTCGGCGTGTGGGGAACCTGGCACGTGTTCGGCGGCGGACTGATCGCGCTGGCCTGGCGCTGGCAGGACGAGCGGCTGGGCCGGACATAAAAAAAGGCCGCCCCGGAGGACGGCCTTTCGAACGCATTGGTCTTGTGGCTTACATCGCCTTGTCGAGCGCATCGGCGAAACGTTCGCCTTCGCGCGCATCGGCGTGGGCCTTCTGCAGCAATTCGCGCGTGCGCGGGGCCAGCAGCGTCTGGGCTTCCAGCTCGGCCTGGATCTTGTCGGCCAGGAACTCCTCGCCGTCGTCGATGGCTTCGATGGCGGCCTTCTCGTCATCGGCGAAGATCGTCGTGAAGGACGTCCAGGCGCGGTGCGCGGCGCCTGCGACGGACCCGGCCGTGTTCGGCTCGCCGCCCAGTGTCTGCACTTCGGCCTGGAATTCGCGGATCAGCTCGGCGCGGCGCGCGGCGCGCTCGCGGAAGTTCTGCTGCAGCGCGTAGCTGTCGTCCGACGCTTCCACGCAGGTCTCGTAGCCCTTGTGGCTGTCGATGAGGGTCTTGGTCACGCTGTTCAGAACGTCGATGTCGTTGGCCATGTGTATCTCCTTTGGGTGGCACGTCGTCAGACCGGAGCGTCCGCTCCGGCTTCACGGGACCAACGCGGGCCGCGCGCGGGCGTTCCGTATGGCTTGACAGGTCCCGGCCCCGGCCCGACATCCTGTCCCGTGACGACCGACCCCAAACTGCCGAGCCTGTCGCTGTCGCAGCACTTCGCGCGCGAGAGCGGAGCCTTGCGCCTGTCCGACACCGACACGCCCGCCCAGGCCGTGGGCGCGGTGCGGCGCGTGCTGGACCAGACGGCGGCGCGCTACGCCCGCTCCACCACGGACCCGCAGCTGCAACGCGCCGGGCAATGGCTGGTGGAGATCGTGAAGTCCGGCACGGGCCTGATCGACCGCGCCAGCCACGCCGACGTGGTCTGGGACGAGGTCGCGCGCAAACCCGGTTTCAGGATCAGCCTGCGTCCGTCGCTCTTCTATGTGGGCGCGGGCCTGCTCGGCGCGGCCGGGTTGGTGCAGGGCGTCGGGCTGGCCATGTGGGGGGCGGCGGGGCTCGCCGGGCTGCACGCCCTGTCCACGCTCAACCTGTCGCGCCTGCCCTTCTGGCCCAAGCCACCGGGGATCGAGGATGCCCAAGGCCGGATGCGCCGGGCGTCGGCCGTGGTGCGCCTCGACCCGGCTGGATTGATCGGACAGGTGACGGACGCGCTGAAGACGGCGGACCACATCCTGCTGCGCCTGTCCGCGCCCACGAGTGAGGTGCACTGGCGCGACGACACGCGCCTGACGGCGCTGCTGCAAAGCCTGCTGGAAGCGGGCCGGACGGAGGATAGCGGATTTGCGCTGGAGCTCGCCCGGCGGGAGCTGCCCACCCTGATCGAGGGCGCGGGGCTGCGGCAGGTCGACTATGCGGACGCGACCGCGAACTGGTTCGACCGCCTGCCCGTGCCGGGCCAGACGGGCGCGCCGAAGACGGCTGCGCCCGCGTTAGTGACGGACGATGGACGCGTGGTGCGGCGCGGGACCGTGTGGGTGGGGTCGTGACGGCTCCGCAAACCATAACGTCGTCCCCGGCATTCATTGCCAGGGTCTGGTCGAGGACTCTTCCACAAGACGCGGCTTGTGAGGACGTGTGCAAACAGGCCCCGGCAATAAATGCCGGGGACGGCGCCTTCGCATGAGCGGCAAGGACATCGAATTCGTCGGTTTCGATCTCGGCCACGGCGAGACGGCGCTCGCGCGAGCCTTCGCGCAGGGCCATGCCGAGCCTGAAATCCTGGAATATCGCGGCACGCGCTCGCTCGTCACCGCCGTGTCGAAGTCGGGCCGCAGCGACATCAAGATCGGCGCGGAAGCCCTGACCCTGTCCGACGCGCGCGTCTGGGCGAAGTTCAAGTCGCCCGACCTCGACGCACCGGACGTGCGCGAACCGCTGACGCTGTTCACCAAGACGCTGATCACGGGCATGGCCGAGGACGGCAGCCTGCGCGGCCCGCGCGAAAGCCGCTTCGTCATCGGCTGCCCGTCCGGGTGGGACGAAACGACCCGCGAGCGCTACCGCGACCTGTTCGTGCGGGCTGCGGGATTAAAGGAAGCGCGCATCGTGTCGGAGTCGCGCGCCGCCCTCATGACTGCGCTGGAACAGGGCTACCTGTCGATGGAGGATGCGCGCGCGTCTGTCCTGATCGTGGATATCGGCAGCTCCACGTCCGACTTCACCTATTGCCGCGATCTCGCCGCCGACGATGTGGGTCACAACATTCTCGGCTCCGGCCTGCTGGACACGGAAATCTTCACCCTGAACCTGGCCCGCCAGCCGCAGCGCGAGCGCATCGAGGCCCTGCTCGCGAGCCACCCGTCCTACCGCCCGATCCTCGAATATTGGTGCCGGGAGGCGAAGGAGGCCTTCTTCACGGGCGAGGACAAGCCCGTCGAGATGATAAGGCGCTTGCCGGTGGAAGGCGGTTTGCTCTTTGAGATCCGCATAGACCGCGACGACGCCGACGCCATCCTGTCCAAGCCGCTGGACGCTCTGTCCGGCTATAGCTGGCGCGATGCGTTCGACTATGCGCTGCGCGAGACCATCGAA
>CAYULR010000136.1:0-7089 GCA_964445685.1 uncultured Algimonas sp. | reverse complement strand
ATCATGGAGTATGACAGGATCAGCGCTCCGACCATGCCCGAATAGCCGAAGCCGCTACTGATCGAGACAAGCAGCAGGAGTTCCGTCGAGCCGATCGGCGGGACGAGCCCGGCCAAGTAGAGCGCAAAGGGCAGCGAGAAGCTGAGCCCGAACAGCCAGGTCAGCCACAGCGCCGCTTCGCGCTTGTCCGCCCGGCGCGACACCCATCCCGCGCCGATGGCGGCGGGGACGATGACCACGAAAGGCACGAGAGAGGTGACGAACTTCTCCGTCTGGTCGAAGCGCCAGACATAGGTCCCGACGAAGAGCGAAAGCTGGCTGATGGTCGAGTAGAGCATGACGAGCAGCGAAAAGCCGAGCGTGAGGGTGCGGAACTCGCTGAAACGCGCGGCCTCCGCGATCTGCGCGAATGCGTGGTGCCACGGCTTGCCGGGCGCCCAGTTGCGCGGCTGGGTGGTCTCCTTGCGGTTCCACGTGCCCGCCACCATCAGCGCTGCGCCGACCAGCCCGACCAGGCCCAGCGTCAGGGCGAGGGGCGCGTAGCCCGGCTCGTAGAGCATCCCGTCCTCCAGGCCTTCGCGGTCCGGCAAGAAGACGAGGAAGGCGAGCACGAAGACCAGCAGGTTGAACGCGTTCTCGAAGATGGTCCGCGTGCCGACGATGGAGGTCCGCTCGTCGTAATTCGTGCTCATGTCGGCGGCGAGGGCGAAGTAGGGCACCGTGTAGCCCGTGATGAAAACGCGCGTGCCGATCATGAAGCCCGCCATCCAGAAGAACAGCGCGGTCTCGCTCATCCCGTCGGGCGGGCTGAACAGCAGCGCCAGCGCTGCCGCCGTCGGGAGGCTGCTCATCAGGACCCAGCCATGGCGGCGGCCCCAGCGGCGCGAGCGCGTATTGTCGCTGATCTGGCCCATGACCGGGTCGGACACCGCATCGATCAGAATGGCCAGCACGGTCGCCGCCATGACCTGCCATTCCGGCAGGCCCAGCACGTTCACGAAGTAGAAGAGGAAGAAGAAGTGGAAGAGCATGTTCTTCGCACTCACCAGCCCGTGACCGAGCCCGTAGGACAGGCGGTTCGTCAAGCTGGTCTGTGATGTCCCCATGGGGTCACCATGGCGAGCCGGACCGGGCCTGTCCATCCATCAACAGATATGGAACGCGGACCCGATTAAAGCATTTCTAAGTCGACGGGGGAGCTATACGGTCGGACGGATGCGCGTTTTTATTTCTATCACGACCGCGCTGCTGACGCTCTTCTGGGCGGCGGCGGCCTGTGCCTATCCGGTGAAGATCGTCTATGACGGCGAGGTCCCAGAGGACATCCGCGAGCAGATCGACGACCGGCTGCCCGAAGAACCCGACGCGGAAAGCCCGCTCCATGCCCGCCGCCAGGCCCGTCGCGCCAAGGCCGTGGTGGAAGGCATCTTCAACGCCTACGGCTATTTCGACCCCGTCGTGACGCCGTCCGTCATTGGCGAAGGCACGAGCGCCCGCCCGCAGCTGGATGTGAGCCCGGGCGCGCAGTTCGCCGTGCGGCGTCTCGTCATCCGCTACGAGGGCGAGCCGCCGCGCGAGGAAGACCAGGAGAAAGCCCGCGCCGCCATCAGCCTGCAACCTGGCATGGCGGCCGTGGCCGCCGAAGTCATCGACCAGGAACGGCAGATCGAGGCCCGCCTGCGCGAACTGGGCTACCCCTATGCGGGCACGCAGAACCGAGAGACGATCGGCGACCGGGAGGGCAAGACCATCAGCGTGCGCTACACGGTCGATGCCGGGCCGCGCGTGCGCTTCGGCGACGTGATCTTCCCGGACGGCATCCGCACGCGCGAAACCTATTTGGAACGGCTCAACCCGCTGGAACAGGGCGAGCTCTACGACCCGTCCGACCTCGCGCTCTACAATAGCCGGCTGGCGGAAACGCGCCTGTTCGACAGCTCGCTGGCGAAGCTCGCGGACGAACCTACATCGGTTGACCCGGACGGGACTGAAGTGCGCGCCGTGCGGCTGCTGCTGGACGAGCGCAAGCGCAACACGCTGACGCTGGGCGCGGGCTGGGACACGGCGGAAGGGTTCGGCGTGAACGGCGAGCTGCTGCGCCGCAACCTGACGGGACGCGGCGACCTGCTGATCGCCAATGCACGCGCCGCGGAACGCGAGTTCGGGCTGGACCTCGTCTGGCGCCGACCCAATGAGCTGGGCTTCGGCAAGGGGCTGAGTGTCTTCGGCGGCATCTCCGACGAGAACACGGACGCCTTCAACCAGCAGACGGCCAATGCGGGCTTCGGCATCGAAGTCATCGAAGGCCCGACCTTCCAGTACGCCTACGGGGCGGAGGCGCGCTACATCCGCCAGTCGGGCGAGAGCGAACGCCGCGACTTCCAGACCCTGTCCCTGAACGGCTCCGCGCGGATCGACCGGGCTGACTCGCTCCTCGACCCGCGCAAGGGCTGGCGGGCGGAAGGGCGCATCAAGCCGACCTATGCCTTCTCCGACCAGGACGATGTGCCCTATATCCGCGCCGTCGCGCAGGGCCGGGCCTACTTGCCCCTGTCCGAAGAAGGCCGCTTCGTCGCGGCGGGGCGGCTTCGGCTGGGCACGCTGGTCGGCGCGTCGGTCGACAATGTGCCGGGCGATGACCGTTTCTTCTCGGGCGGCGGCGGGTCCGTGCGGGGCTATGCGTTCCAGGCCATCGGGCCGTTCGACGCCAACGACGTGCCGCTAGGCGGGCGCAGCCTGACCGAAGCGAGCTTGGAGGGCCGCGCGCGGATCACGGACAGCATCGGCGCGGTCGCCTTCATCGATGCGGGCAATGTTTCGGACTCCGAATATCCGACCTTCGACAATCTGCGGGTCGGGGCGGGCGTGGGCGTGCGCTACATGACGCCGGCCGGACCCATCCGCCTCGACGTGGCCACGCCGCTCAACCCGTCCGACCGGGACGAGGTCGTACAGATCTACATTTCCATCGGGCAGGCTTTCTGATGAGCGACGCGACGACACCGGACCGCGCGCCCAACTGGGGCAAGCGCATCGGCCTCGGCCTTCTGGCCCTGCTCGGCCTCATCCTTCTGGCTGTTCTCGGCCTATGGCTCTGGATCAATAGCAGCGCCGGGCGGGACTTCGTGGAAGCGCGTATCGAAGGCCTGGAGATCGCCGGGCAGACCGTCGCCATCGACGGGCTGGACGGCTCCGTCCTGGGCGGGTTTGGGATAGACCGGCTCGTTCTGACCGACCGGGAGGGCGACTGGCTCATCGCGCGCGATGTCCAGGTCGATTGGAGCCCGCGTGCGCTCCTGTCCAAACGGCTGCAGGTCGATGCGCTGCGCGTTGGCGATCTCGACGTTTTGGCCCAACCCGTCCTCGTGCAGGGCGCGCCGAGCGAAGACCCGCGCATCACGACGTTCGCTTTCGACGATGTGGCGTTGCCGGACGTCAGTCTGGCGGAGCCCGTGATCGGTCAAGCATTGCAGATGCAGGCCAGCGGCGCGCTGCGCCACGGACCCGACGGCGGCACGGCGGACGTGCTCGCCAAGTCGGATCAGGGCGACCGCGTTGTGGCCGATCTCGACTGGTCACCCCTGCTCGTGCTGAGCGGGGAGGCGGAGGTCTCTGGACCTGCGGGCGGGCTGCTCGCATCGCTGCTCCGCCTCGACCCGGACCAGTCCGTGTCCGCCGACGTCACCACGCAGGATTCGGTCACCCAGGTAAAGGCCTCCATCAACGGTGCGGGCTTTGCGGACCTCGCCATCGAACGTGGCCAGTCGCGCGTCTCGGTCAGCGGGACAGTCGATCCCGATCCGGTCCCCATGCTCGCTTCCGTACAGCCCCTGCTGGGCGGCCCGGCGCGCATCGATGCGGTCTTGCCGCTCGACCAGGGTGCTCCGGCAACGGTCGAGCTGCGCGCCCCGCGCCTGTCGCTGGACGCGGCGGGCACGCGCAATGACGGGACGGTCCAGCTGTCCGAGGTGCGGCTGGAAGCGGATAGCCTCCTGCAAGGTTTCGGCCCGGCGGACTTCGCCGTCGGACGCCTCGTGGCGGAAGGCCGCGCGACGATCGACGGGGCTTACAGCTTCGAAGGCCAGGTAACGGCGTCCGACATGGCCTACCGCGATTACCGCGTGGACCGGCTCGACGGCCCGCTGTCCCTGCGCTGGGAGAATTCGGTCCTCGACTTCAACGCTGACATGACCGGTACGGCAAGTCAGGGCGTGGCCGCCCGGGCCAACGGAGCCTCGCTCAAGGCCGTTGGGCAGCTCGACATGACGGCCCAGACCGTCTCGCTCTCCCAGGCCGATATCGACCTGCCGGGCCTTGCCCTGCGCGGCACGGGCACGGTCGGCTATGGAGAGACGCCCTCCGCCCGCTTCGAGGGCCGGTACGATGTGGACACGAAGATCTTCCGCGACGAGCCCAGTGCGCGCCTGCGTGGGCTGGCCACGGTGGAGACCACGGCCAACGGCCCCGTCATCGACCTGACGGGACGCACGACCCGCATCGAAGGTCTGGCCGAAGCGGTGGAACCGCTGGCGCAGGACGGGCTGGACTATACGGCGCGCCTGCGGATGCAGGACGGGCAGGTGCTGATCCCGCGCTTCACGGCCAGCAACGCATTGGTGAACGCCACGGGGTCCGGCCGTTGGCGCAATGGCCGCATCGCGGCGGAGATCGACTACACGGTGACGCAATACGACTTCGCCGCCGTGTCGGCCCAGGACGTGTCCGGAACGGCGACCTTGTCCGGGCCTGTGGCGGATATCGCGTTCGAGACGGACCTGACGGTCGAGACGCTGCAGACCGGGGCGCTGACAACGACCAATGCCGACATCACGGCCAACGGAACCTACGCAGGCGGCGTGATCGAAACGGCCGGGACGCTCGCCGCCGACAGCGAACAGGGCCGCGTCACGACCTCCGGCGACATCACCTTGCAGAACGGCGAATGGACCGTGTCCAACATCGAAGGCGCGCTGGGCGACCTGTCCACGACGGGCAACCTGTCGGGCATCGGAGGCGACATTGCGGCCATCCGCGGCGATCTCGTCCTGTCCGGGACGAGCCCGCTCATTCCCGCCGAGTCGGTCGAGGCCAACATCCGCCTGGGTGATGCGCGCGTCGACGTGGACGCCTTGCTGGAAGGGCTGACCGTCTGGCGCATCCAGGACGCGACCGTGCAGGTGACGGCCGTGGGTCCGCGCGATGCGGTGGATTTCACCGTGGGAATGGAGGGCAAGACGCAGGTTCGAGACGTGACGCGCGATCTGTCCATGACCGCGACCGGCACGGCCGACCTGCGCCAGGAGTCCCTGTCCGCGCAGACCGGGTTCGACATGACCATGGGCCGGCTGGAGCTGGCCGGAGAGGCGCAGGCCACGCGGCAGGATGAAGGCTGGGCCGGATCGCTGGATGCGCAGGGACTGGGCGGGGCGATGGCCCTGTCGCTGACGCCCGGCGCGGACGGCGCCGTGGAGTTCGACCTGGACAGCTTGTCCGTTCCGCAGCTCGCCGCCTTGCTGGCCCGCCCCGCGACGGAAGGCTCCGTCAGCGGGCAGGGGCGCTTCGCCGTGGTGGGCGAGAGCGTGGAAGGCGACGCTATGCTGACGCTCGCCGATCTGCGCAGCCCCATCAGCGACGCCGACGCCGTGACCATCCAGACCGAAATCAACCTGGCTGACGAGCGTTTGCGCATCGCCACGCAGGCGACGGAAGGCGGCCTCGAAGGCAGTGCCCGCTTGGTCGGTCCCGTCGAGACGCTCCCGCGCGCGCCCTATATCGTCTTCCCGCCCGCCGTGCCGCTGCAAGGCCGCGCGGACCTGTCCGGCGAGATCGGGCCGGTCGCCGAGATCTTCCTGCCGCCTCTGACCGACGTGGCGGGGCGCATCGAATCGGACCTGCGCTTCACGGTCCCGCACACACCCGCCGCTCTGAAGGGCCGGGTCGAGGTGACGGACGGTGTGTTCGAGCAGGGCTCTGTCGGGCTGCGCCTGCGCGAGATGAGCCTGCTGGCCGAACTGGACGGGGAGATCATCACCGTTCCGCGCCTGTCCGCGCGCGGTGCGGATGGCGGGTCGCTGGAAGGTTCCGGCCGCATGGGTCTGGGCGACGCGACTGGAACGGTGAATGTGCGCGCGGAAAAGCTGCGCGTCGTGGACCGCCGCGAAGGCCACGCCGAGGTCAGCGGAGAGCTCGACATCTCGCGCACGACAGAATTGCTGAAATTGGGCGGGGAACTGCAGGTCACCGATGCGGAGATCAACATCGCCCGCCTGCCTGAGCCGGGCCTGCCCACGCTGGAGATCGACTTCGGCGAGGAGACCGAGGAGGAAGAGCCCAAGGGCTTCGCCGCCACGGCGACCGAGATGGACATCCGCATCACCTCCAATGGCCGCATCGAGGTGACGGGCCGGGGGCTGGACGCGCTGATGAGCCTCGACGCCAGTGTCGTCGGTCCCTTCAACGACCCCGTCATCACAGGCGACATGTCCGTGGACCGGGGGCGGTTCGACTTCCTGTCCAAGCGGTTCGAGTTCCGCGACAGCTCCGTGACCATCCGCGACGACATCATGCAGTCCGCGCTGAACTTCGAAGCCATCCGACGCACGCCGGACCTGACGGCGGTCGTGTCGATCTCCGGCACGCTGGACCGACCGGAGATCGATCTGCGGTCCGAACCCAACCTGCCTGAAGATGAAGTGCTCGCGCGGATCCTGTTTGGTCGCTCGCCCACGCAACTCTCCGCCATCGAGGCGGCGCGCCTTGCGGCGGCTCTCGCGCAGCTCTCCGGCGGGTCGGGCTTCGATCTGTTCGGATCGTTGGAGAACGCCATCGGCCTCGACACGCTCGATATCGGGCGCAACGATACGGGTCAGACGCAGCTGACGACGGGCAAGTACCTGTCCGACAATGTCTACCTGGAAGTCCGAACCGCCGCCGAAGGCACGCCGGGCATCGCGGTGGAGTGGCAGGTGAGGGACAATATCACCGTCGAGGGCGAAACGGTCCCGAACGAGCGCGAACGCCTGTCAGTCCAGTGGAAGAAGGACTTCGACTGACGTCTGGTGTGTTGGTGAAGTCCCCGGTGGCTCCGCA
>CAYULR010000135.1:0-7137 GCA_964445685.1 uncultured Algimonas sp. | reverse complement strand
TGATCGCTCTCCGCAGCAATAGTGCCGCAAAACCGCCGGGATGATCCCGGCCGCCCCGTTGGTGGGCGCGGTTACGACCTGTCCGCCTGCCGCATTCTCCTCGTTCACCGCCATGGCGTAGACGTTCAGCCAGTCGAACAGCGCCTCGCGCTCGTTCGGCGGCGCGCCCGTCAGCTTGGTCCAGAGACCGTGCGCGCGGCGTTTCACCTTCAGCGATCCCGGCAGCAGCCCGTCCGTGCTCAGCCCCCGGTTCACGCTTTCCATCATGACGCACGCGATGCGGTCCAGCTTGGCAAAGGTGACTTCGCGCGGGCGCTTGGCGTCCTCGTTCGTCAGGATGATCTCCGCAATAGACGCGCTCTGCGCCGTGCAATGGTCCAGCAGCTCGGCGGCGGAGCCGAACTGGAACGGGCCCACCGCGTCGCCCGTGTCGACGATGTCGTCCACGGCGGGCTTGGAAAGCTGCGCGTGGCTGGCGATGAAGCCGCCGCCGGTGGAATAGTAGGTGCGCGAATCGAGCGTCTCCCCGTCGGCGCTGGCGATCATCTCCATCTCGTTGGGGTGCAGGCGGGTCTGCGTCTCGTAGTCGATCGTGACGACGACCTGCGCGCCGTCCGGCAGGGTCCCCGTCTCCTCCAGCCGTGCGAGCGCCGCTTCGGCCTCCGCCATGTCGATGGTTTCGGGCCGGAAGCCCAACAGGCCGAGCTTGGCGGCGCGGAACGTGCCGTGGCCTTCGCCCGTGAAGGCGAGGCTGCCCCGGAAGATCATTTCGATCCGGTCCGGCGAGAGCCCTTTCTTGCCCAGCCGCCTGAGGTAGCGCGCGGCCACGCGCATCGGCCCGACCGTATGGCTGGAGGACGGGCCGACGCCGATGCGGAAGATATCGAGAACGCTCAGCATAGGGAGCGGGTAGCCGCTTCCACGCGCTTGGCAAAGCCGAAAGGAGCGGGCAGGGGTTGCGCGGTGAGGGAGGGCGTATGAGCCGGACATTGAACCTGTGGATCGCGGTCGGGCTGGGACTCGGGCTGCTTGTCGGGCTGGGCGCGGCGGCGGGCGGGCCGGACTGGCTGCGCGCTCTGGCCGAGGCCTCCGCGCCGCTGGGGCGCCTGTTCATCAATGCGGTGCGCATGGTCGTCATCCCGCTGGTCGTGGCGCTGGTCTTCTCCAGCGTGACGCGGGCGGGCGGCACGGGACGGCTGGGCGACACGGCCAAGGTCGCGGCCGCCAGCTATCTCGGCCTGCTGCTGCCCGCCATTGCGCTCGGCATGGGGATGACGGCGCTGGGGATGCAGTTCGCCCCGGACGCGGTCGCCCCGCAAACCGAAGGCCCCAGCGTGCCGGAACTGCCGGGCCTGGCCGACTTCCTGGTCTCGCTCGTCCCGGCCAATCCGTTCGCGGCGGCTGCCGACGGGGCGCTGCTGCCGCTGATCGTGTTCACGCTCCTCTTCGGGCTGGCGGCCGCGACGCTGTCCCCGGACCGCCGGGCGCGCATGGTGGACGGCGCGAAAGACATCAGCGACGCGCTCATCAAACTCGTGACATGGGTGCTCTGGCTGGCCCCCATCGGCGTGTTCGGCCTGATCGCGCCCGCCACGGCGCGGCTCGGCTGGGACCTGGTGGCGAGCCTCGGCCTGTTCATCGTCTGCGTCATCGCCGCGCTGCTTCTGTTCGCGGTACTGGTCTACGTGCCCGTCATCGCCGTTCTCGGACGGACGGGACCGGTGCGTTTCTTCGGCGGGACGGGCGGTGCGGCCTCGGTCGCGTTCGCCACGACCAGCACGGCGACGGCCATTCCCGTGTCGCTGGAGGAGTCGGTCAACAAACTCGGCGTGCCGCGCGACGTGGCGGAACTGCTCATCCCCTTCGGCGCATCGCTGTTCAGACCTGGCAGCGCGCTGTTCCAGGGCGCGGCCATCGTCTTCCTCGCGCACCTTTACGGCGTGGAGCTCGGACTGGGCGGCTATGCGGGGGCGTTCTTCGCCACGCTGATCGTCAGCCTCACGGTCGCGCCGGTTCCGTCGGCGGGCGTGATGACGCTCGCGCCCGCCCTGGCGACGCTCAGCATTCCCAGCGCGGGCCTCGGCCTGCTGCTCGGCATCGACCGCATTCCGGACATGTTCAGGAGCGCGGTCAACGTCTGGGGGCAGATCGCCGTGGCGGTGCTAGCGGGGCGTAAAGGCCTCGACGCGCCAGCGCCCGGTGCGGTGGACCAAAACACGCTCTAGCGGGCCTGGCATGGCCACCACCAGACGCTCGTGGCAGTCCGCCGGACGGCTGGACGTGTCCGGGAAGTCGACATGGTGGTGGGCGAGCACGAGCCGCCCGCCCCGCGCCAGGCCGAGCCGCCGGCCCAGCCGCGCGATCTCCTCCCGGGAGAGGTAGTAGAGCACCTCGGCGATCACGATCAGGTCGAACGCATGTCGCGGAGCCCCGTCGGGCAGCAGCGCTTCGCGGACATTCACGCGCGGCCCGCCCGCGCGGCGGCGGGTAATGGCCACCGCGCTCGGCGCGCCGTCCAGCGCCGTCAGCCGCAGTGCGTAGCGTGCCAGCTCCCGCGTGTTCGACCCGTTCCCGCAGGCCAGCTCCAGCGCGCGGCCTCGGCGCGTGCCGCAGGCGCGCAGGATGGCGTTGCGCTTTATCGCTTCCTCCCGGCCCTCATAGGTGCCCCACGGGTCCTCGGCCTTGGAAAAGACCGCCTCGAACCCATCGATTCGGATCGGCGCGGTCATCCGTGGAACAGTTCGACCGGTGCGGTGAAGCGCTGGAAGAGCGGCTGGTCGATGGCGAAGTTCCAGTCCGCGTCCTGGATCGCGCCCAGTTGGGTTGCGTAGTGCAGCAGCGCTTCGGCCTTGCGGCGGCGGTAGGGCGCGATGTCCAGCGACAGGCGGATGGGCGGGCTCTGGCGGCCGTCCTCGTGCGGCCAGACCAGATAGGTCAGCACGTCCGCATCGACCCGCTCGCGGCAGATCGCATGGCTGGCCCGGTGGTCGGCGTGATTGTCGTCGGGCGAGGGCAGGGCGACGAGGTCGAAGGGCAGGCCAAGCAGCTGCTCCAGCCGGTCCGGGCACTCCCATCCGTCCGACCCGCCGTCCGGCAGGTCCATGAAATGCACCCGGTCGTTGGTGACGCCCAGATGGGCGAGCGCGGACAGGCTCTCGCGGCGTCTCTCCGCGCGAAGCCGGTGTGGCGGATAGGTGGGCGAGCCGGGATGCGATCCCACGCCGTCGCTCATGACGACCACAGTCACCGCGCCGCCTCCGTCCAGCACGCGCTGGATCAGGCCGCCGCAGCCGATGACCTCGTCATCTGGGTGCGGCGCGACGACAAGAAGGTCGCGCACGCCCTTCAGTTCGCCGCCGCTCAGCATCCGGCCGTGTTGAAATCGAGGCCTCCGTCCAGCACCGCTTCGGCGACCGCGTCGAGACTGCCGTCCGGATTGGGCTGGCGGATGTAGACGGCGAGGTCCGACAGGTGCGTGGCCAACGGGTGCGGGTGCATCATGCCGCCCAATCCGACGGACCGCTGCACGCGCATGATCTGCTCTTCCGCGCATTCCAGCACGCGGTGGCGCGCCGCGTCCACGCGCGGCAGCAGGTCCAGGTCGTCCATCTCGTAGGCGCGGGCCACGGCCATGACGGCGTCGATGGCGGTCTGGGCGCAGGAAAAGCTCTCCGCGATGCGGCGGCGCTGGATCGGGTGACCCGCCCGTTCGCGCTCCGTGAGCGCGGTGACCAGCCTGTCATGCAGGCCCGCGACCGCGCCCGCCTGCACAGCGGCGAAGCGCAGCCCGCCGCCGGAAAAGTGCGGTTGGAGCTGGTACAGTCCCGGCCCGCCAATGGCGGTCGCGCGCGGCGCCTTTCGCCCGTCCCAGGACACGATGTGCGTTTCGGACCGCTGCATCCCCGTGGGCTGCCACCAACTGCGGTCGGTCTCGGACGTGCTGTCGTCCAGCTCGACCAGCCACATGCGGACCTCGTCTGGGCTGTCCGCGCGGCTCGTGACCAGCGCGTGGGTCAGCAGGCCCGCGCCCGAGGCGAAGCTCTTGGCCCCGCGCAGCCGCCCGCTGGGCAGAACGCCGTCTTCGCGGACCGGGTTGCCGCGGTGGTCATTGTTCCAGACCCCTGCGCGGTGACCGCGGCTCTCTGCCGCTTCCGCCCACCCCGACAGCGTGTCGTTACCGTAGAGGCGGATCAGTTGCAGCGCATTGACATGGCCTTCGAACAGGCGGCCCAGCGCGGCGTCCTGCCGCCCGGCGGCGATCATGCGCCGGATGGTGCGGCTGACCGTTTCGGGGTCTTCGTAGGTCAGGATGTCCGACACGCCCAACGCCTCGAACCTGCGTTGCAGGTCTTCGCGCGTGAAGGGCAGGCGCGGATCGTCAACGCGCTTCGCCTTGGATTTCGTCCCGGGTTTGGATTTCGTCTCGGGTTTCGCCTTCCGGCTGTCAGACCGCGCCTTAACGTCCGGCATCAGACGGCCTCCACGAGGGGGGCGGCGAAGGCGGGGCGTTCGACCTTGCGCCCGCCCTCATAGCCCGCGCGCTCCAGCAACGACCGGGCGAGGTCGAGCGGCATGTCGGGTTCGAACTCCGGGTCGGGCAGGACCTGCGCGACGAAGGCGTCCGCACTGCGCGCCGCCGTCCAGGCTTCCTCCACCGTCAGCCGGTCCAGGCCCAGCGCTTCCACCGCGCGTTCCACCCGGCCGGGCCGGTTGCGCGCGAACCCGGTCCGCAGGTCCGAGGACAGACGGTAGAGCTCCAGGTAGCGGCGCGGGTCCACGATCATGAACGGCTTGCCGGCGCGTGCCTCCGCATCCTCGCGCACCAAGGCTTCGGCCAGTCCGCCCTTGGCGCGGCCCTTGCGGCGCGAACTGGTCAGCACTTTGACGCGGCGGTCCTGGCGCACGCGGTAGCCCTGCTGCCGGGCGCGGCGCACCATGGCGGTGTCCTCGTTGCAGGGAATGGACGGGCAGCCGCCAATATCCGCGTAGACGTCCCGGCGCATGGCGAGCGACGCGCCGTAGCCTTGCGGGTGCGGGTCGGCGCTGTCGAAGGCGACGGGGTCGATGCGGCGGCGCGCGCGGTGCAGCGCGTGGTAATGGTGTTCGTGCGGCGCGCGCACGACATTGCCCGCTTCGTCGTCGCGCCAGATGTCGCCGCACACAAAATCCGTCTCGCTCATCAGGGCACGGGTCGCGCACAGCCATTTGCGGTCCACCAACGTGTCGGCGTCCGTGGTGAACAGGATCACGTCCTCCAGCGGGAAGGCCTGCGCGCCGTGCTGCAGCGCCGCGCGCCGGACCCGGCCCGCGTGAGGCTCTGGGTGGGGCGGCAGTTCGATGATGTGGATGTCGACCGGGAAGTGCGGGATCCACGCATCGACGACGGCGCGGCTATCATCCGTGCATCCGTCCAGCGCGATGACAAGCAGTCCGCGCTGCGTGTCCAGCGCCCGGAACGCCATGGACAGGGCGGACAGGAAGCCGGGCAGCCGCTTGGCCTCGTTCTTGGCCGGGACGCAGACGACGCAGGGCGCGTGCGCCAGTCCGCGCGGCTGGTAGCGCCCCTTGGCGCGGGGCTGGAAATCGTAGAGGCGCGTCCCGGTCACTGTATCCATGGGGCCCGTCAGTGCGTCCGTGGAGAAGGTCTGGTCTGTCATGGGGCGGTCTCTCCTGCGGCAGCACTCGGACTTTTGAACGGCGCGGCGCGGGCGATGGGTTCTTCGAAACCGACGCTTGGTGACTGCGGTTAAACGCACCTCTCCCAAGGTTTGACCGAAGTTATGCGCGTCAACGGGTTTGTAGGGTTTTGGGCGTATGGGCTTTCCTGTGTGGGAGGGAAGTTTGTGGGCTTTTCGAAAGATCTGATCGTGAGATTGGAGGCGTTCTTGCGCCTCGACCGGATGACGGTTGCGGCCGACCTGTTCCGGGCGCGGACCGTCTACGTCACGGCGGCGGCCTTCCTGTTCGTGCAGATCCTGAACCTGACGCAGATGTACTTCGCCTATGGCGGATGGATCCTCGACCACACGCTGCTGGTCGTGGCGATCATCCTGCTGGTCGGGTCGGCGGTCTCGCTGCGCTATTCCGCCAATTTCGACGCCTATTCTATCCTGTGGGGCGGGGTGACCTTGCTGGGCGTGGCGGGGACGTCCTTTCCGTCCAAGGTCGGGATCAACTCCGCGCTGCTGCCGCAAATGGTGGCGGGCGTGGTGATCGTCGCCATTCTGGGCTCGCGCCGGTCGCTGGTGATCTACAGCCTGTCCGCGCTGGTCATGGTCTTCTGCCTGCACCTGAATGCGTCCACGGCCACCTATGCGGTGCTGACGGACCCGGTCTACATTGCAGAGCGCAACTGGCAGCGCACCATGCAGGCGGCCATCGCTATCACCCTGATCGCGCCGGTCATGGGCATCATCTGCGTGACGCAGGAAAACCTGTTTCAGTCGCTGGAAAGCAATCTCGCCAAGTCCCGCGCCGCAGAGCTGGCCCGCTCGCAATTCCTCGCCGACATGAGCCACGAACTGCGCACGCCGCTGAACGGAGTGCTGGGCATGAACCAACTGCTGCTGCGCGGGGAGCTGAACGACCAGCAGCGCGGCTATGCGCGGATCATCGACGATTGCGGTGCCGGCATGATCACGGTGATCGACGACATTCTGGACCTGTCGCGCCTGGAGGCGTCGCGCATCGAGCTGAAGCCGACCGACTTCGACCCGGCGCGCATGCTGGATTCCGTCATGGCGCTGCACCAGGCCAATGCGCGCTCCAAGGGGTTGCGGTTGCAGCTTCTCGTCGAAGCCGGTTTGCCCGACATGGTCCACGCCGATCACGGCCGCCTGCGCCAGATCGTCGGCAACCTCGTCAGCAATGCGGTGAAGTTCACCGATGAGGGCGACGTGGTGGTGGCGCTACGCGGCCGGGAGATGACGGCCAAGGGGCAAGAGGGCCGCTGGTGGATGAACATCTTCGTCCAGGACAGCGGCATCGGCATCACACCCGACCGGATCGGCCACATCTTCGAACGCTTCGAACAGGCCCAGGACGGGCAGACCAACACGGTGCGCGGCTCGGGCCTCGGCCTCGCCATCTGCCGCGAGCTGACCCATCTGTTCGGCGGGGAGATCTCCGTCACGTCCG
>CAYULR010000134.1:0-7149 GCA_964445685.1 uncultured Algimonas sp. | reverse complement strand
ATAGGTGCGGCGGTGGCCGCGGATCTCGCTCTCGTCGCGCACGCCGCCGAGGCTCACGCGCACGAACTCACGACCCGTGGCTTTGGCGACCGACTTGCCGAGCGAGGTCTTGCCGACACCGGGCGGGCCGACGAGGCACAGGATCGGGCCCTTCACCTTCTTCGTGCGCGTCTGCACGGCGAGGTGTTCGATGATGCGTTCCTTGACCTTGTCGAGGCCGTAGTGATCCGCGTCGAGAATGGCCTGCGCTTTGGCGAGATCGCGTTGCACGCGCTTCTTCTTGCCCCACGGCACGCTCAGCATCCAGTCGATGTAGTTGCGCGAGACGTTGGCCTCGGCGCTCATCGGGCTCATCTGCTTGAGCT
Organism: uncultured Algimonas sp.; assembly: GCA_964445685.1. Classification (GTDB taxonomy): domain Bacteria; phylum Pseudomonadota; class Alphaproteobacteria; order Caulobacterales; family Maricaulaceae; genus Litorimonas. The sequence continues at coordinate 6,784 of CAYULR010000134.1, read as the reverse complement.
TCTTGATCTCGGCGGTGAGCTTTTCGCGCGCTTCGGTCGTCAGCTTGGTCTTTTCGACCTTCTCGCTCAGTTCCGCGATCTCGTCGGCCTCGTCGCCGCCGAGCTCCGTCTTGATCGCCTTCATCTGCTCGTTGAGATAATATTCGCGCTGCGTCTTCTCCATCTGGCGTTTGACGCGGCTGCGGATCTTCTTCTCGACTTTCAGAACGGACGTCTCGCCGCCGATGACGTCCATGATCAGGCCGAGGCGTTCCGCCGGGTCGGGCGTTTCCAGCAGGCGCTGCTTGGCCTCCAGGTCCGCGCCGAGGTGCACGGCGACCGTGTCGGCCAGCTTGGACGCGTCGGTCGTGTCCACGACGGAGGCGACGACCTCCTCGGCGATGCGGTTGTTGACCTTGCCGAAGTCGGCGAAGGCCTCGCGCACTTCCTTAGCCAGCGCGCGCGAGCGGTCGGCGTCGAACTCGGTCGGCACAGGCTCCAGGACGGCTTCGGCGAACCCGTCGCGTTCGGACAGTTTCAGCACGCGCGCGCGCGATTGGCCCTCGACCAGGACGCGGACCGTGCCGTCGGGCAGCTTCAGGAGCTGCATGATCTTCGCCACGCAGCCATGTTCGAACAGGTCCTCGGGCGTGGGTTCGTCCGTCTCGCTCTCGCGCTGGGTCAGCAGGAAGATGCGCTTGTCCGCGCCCATGACCTCCTCGAGCGCGCGGATCGATTTCTCACGCCCCACGAAGAGCGGAACGACCATGTGTGGGAACACGACGATGTCGCGAAGGGGAAGAACGGGGAGCGTTTGCGTCATGGTGAGCGTCGATAGACCTGAAAATGGAACGGAGTGTTACGCCACAAGGTGGGCTGCTGCGCGCCAGTCTGCAAGACCGGCCCGCAGGATTCCCGCCTTGCGCGGCCACCCCCACATTCGGGGGAATATCCGGCGCGGCCTCCCTGTCCTATCCTGCGCCCCTAGGCCGCTGCCCCGCACCGGCCACGGCAACGCAAAGCACCGCAGGGGAAAAGCGATGGATATCTCGAAACTCGTCGGACAGGTCACAGGTCAGATCGGGGGCCAGGTCGGAGGTCAGGCCAGCGGCCAGGACGGCTCGAAAAGCGGCGGCATGGACGGAAAGTCCATGGCGGCCGGGGCCGCGCTGGGCGGCATGGCCGGACTGTTCGCCAACAGCCGCACCGCGCGCCAGATGAAGCGCAAGGCCGGACAGGCCGCGCGCCGCCACGGCGGGATGGCGGGCCTCGCCCTCGTCGGCGGCCTCGCCTACAAGGCCTATTCCGACCACAAGGTGAAGCAGGCCCAGACGGCGGCGCTGCCCGATCCGCAGGTCGGCCATGCGGGCTTCATCACCGATGAAAGCCAGACCGACCTGGATGCGAGCCTGCTGGTCCTGCGCGCCATGATCGCAGCCGCGTCCTCCGACGGCGAAATCGACGCGGAAGAACGCGGCGCTATCATGGCGGAGATCAAGGAGCTGGGGATTTCGCGCTCCAACACCGGCAAGCTGATGGCCGAAATGGGCAATCCCGCCACGCCCGCGCAGATCGCCGCGGATGTGCAAACGGTCGAACAGGCCGTGCAGGTCTACACGGCCGCCTGCCTGGCCATCACGGTCGACACGTCGGACGAAGAGCAGTTCCTGAGCGAGCTGGGCCAGTCCCTCGGACTGTCGGACGACCTGCTGGCGCAAGTCAACGAGACGGTCGCGGCCTTCTAGTTGGAGCCCCGCCGCACCCGGCGCTTCCGGCGCCGGGTCGGGACGCCGCCTCTCGCGCCGCCGTAGCGCAGGCGTCCGAGCATCTCGGCCAGGTTCGGCGCGTTCTCCGTCGCTTTCTTCACGCGGAACTTCAGCGTTTCGAACTGCATGACATTGTCGATGCGGCGGTCCAGGAAGCGCCTGGCTTCGGGCTTGCCGGGCAGCGCATCGCCGAGCCACACCGGCGCGGTGGAAGCCAGCACGGCCGACAACACGGCGCGCTTGGAATAGAAATTCGCATCCGTGGACGTATCGCCGATCGCGCGCCAGATCATGTCGGCGGCGTCCCAAGTCAGGCGCGCCCCCGTGCCCAAGCCGTCCGGCAAGCCAAGGCGGGCCTGCGCGCGGCGGGCCGCTTCTTCGTGGGAGCCGATCTGGTTCAGGCGGATGATGACGGACTGCGTGACGCGTTCGCGGATCTTCAGGGCGGCCAGGTCCAGCGCTTCGATCTCGTCGCGGGCGGCATCGTCCATCCGGTCGGACCAGAAGGCGATGACATCCACCACCCCGCCCGGAAAATACAGCGCGGGCGCGCCCTTGGGCAGGCCGGCGCGTTTGGCCGCACCCGCCAACATCGTGTCGGTCCAGCCGTCGAAGGCCGCGTCGCGCAAGGCGGCGTCGAGCAGGGCGTGTCTGGCTTCGTCGGGGGTCATACTGTCCATACGCGCCAGATAGGGGGTCAGGCCGGGCGGCGCAAAACGGTGCGGCGGAACCACCCGGTGATCGCGCCCACGCCGGAGCCGGACAGCACGCCGAAGCGGAAGACCCGCGCGCATACCCACATCACGCCGACGACTGACACGAACAGCAGCGCGATGGAGAGCAGGATCTGCCAGAGCGGCGGATCGGACGCGAGGCGGATCATCATGGCGAAGGGCGACGTCAGCGGGAAGATCGACGCCGCCGTGACGACGGCGCTGTCGGGCGCGTTGACACCGACCATGATCACGCCGAGCCCCATGAACATGACCAGCATCACTGGCAGGGACAGCGTCTGCGCGTCCTGCATGGACTGCGCCATCGCCCCCAGCGCGATCAGGATCGCCGCGTAGAAGATGTAGCCCAGCACCAGGAAGATGAAGGAGAGGATCAGCGTGGAGGGCGGCAGGGCTTCGCGGATTGCCGCCACCTGTTCCGGTTCCCCGAACAGCAGGAACGCCACGATGCCGCCGACGATCAGCACGATATAAGGCAGCAGGGACGCCAGCGTCAGCAGGGCCGCACCCAGCATCTTGCCCAACATGATCTCGGAAAAGCGCGTGGAGGCGAGCATCATCTCCAGCAGCTTGTTCATCTTCTCCTCGATCATGGAGGTGAGCAGCATGAACGCACCCGCAAAGATCGTCATCAGCAGGAAGAAGGCCAGACCCAGCCCCGCGAAGAACGGCAGGCGGTCCCAGTTCGAAATGGCCTGCGCGTCGTCTTCCGCGCCACCCGAGAGCGCCGCCGGGTCGAACACTTCGACCTTGCTGCGCCCTTCAACAGCCTTGTCGAACCCTTCGGGGCTGAGGCCGGCGGATTCCAGATAGGTGCGCTTGGCCTTTTCGCGGAAGTAGCGGTTCATCAGACGCTCGGCGGGGGCGTTGTTGAAGTTCTTGGACCAGTATTGCGGCTGCGGCGCGTCGGCCGTGCCCCGGATCACGATCGCACCGTTGAGCTTCTGCGCCTTGCCGTCGATGGACAGTGTCCGCTCGCCGTCGAGCCAGGGCGTGAGGCCCGCCAGGCTGTCTGCGGGCGGATCGACGAAGATGAGGGTCGGCTCCGGCAGTTCGACCTGGTCGGCGACGGCAGGGTAGCGCTCGCTCAGTTCCGCCAGGCCTGCATCGGCCCCGCGCGCATCAACGCGGTTGCGGAAATCCTCGCGCTCCGCTTCGGGCAGGAGCGCGGACATGGCCTTGACCGCCGTCGCATTCTGCGCGGCGAGTTCGGTGGCGTAGAAGTCCTGGATGGCGTCGCCGTGCACATCGGTCGCGTCGATGACCGTCTCGTACCGGGGCGGCGAGAGATCGATGTCGGCGGTCTGGAACAATATGCCCAGGCCCAGGCCGATCACCGGGAACAGCAGCGACAGCCAGAAGCCCCACGTCTTCACGTACCCCATGAAGTCGCGCATCGCGATCAGCCAGATGCGGCTCCACTTGGGCAGGCCCATCGTGGAGCGCGGGTTGTCGGTCAGATTGTCTGTCAGGGCGCTCATTGGGCGGCCTCCATCGCTGCGGCATCGGCGGCCGCGTCGGCTTCCAAATCGGCGCGAACGTCTTCGCCGACCAGCGCGACGAACGCTTCGTGCAGGCTGGCGCGCATCGGCTCGAACCGGGTCAATCGCACGCCCGCTTCGACGCAGCGTTCCAGCAAGTCCGGCGTCTGGGCGTCGCGCGTCAGCAGCAGGTCGAGCGCCCCGTCGTCTCGGCGCTCCATCTCTTCTGCGAACGGCGTCACCGTTTCCATCAGCCCGCTATTTTCCGACGCCAGCACGACGCGGCGCGGTGCGTGGTCGAGGGCCTGTTCGACCGTGCCGTCGAAGACCTTGCGGCCCCGGCTCATCAACACGATGCGGTCGCAGAGGCGTTCCGCGTGCTCCATCACGTGGGTGGAGAACAGGATCGTCCGCCCGCGCGAGGCGATCTCCCGCACCATGCCCTCCAGCACTTGCTGGTTGACCGGGTCGAGACCGGAGAACGGCTCGTCGAGAATGTAGAACTCCGGGTCGTGCGCGATGGCTGAGAGCAGCTGCACCTTCTGCGCCATGCCCTTGGACATGTCCTTGTTCTTCTTGCGCTTGGCTTCGCCGAGACCGTAGCGGTCGAGCAGCTCGTCCGCCGTCTTGTAGGCTTCGCGCCGGGGAATGCCGTTCAGCCGCGCCATGTGGGCGATGGCTTCTCGGGCATTCTGTTTCTTGTAGAGGCCGCGCTCCTCCGGCAGGAAACCGACTCGGCCGAACGCCGCCTCGCCCGGGGCGCCGCCGAACAGGCGGACCGATCCGGTGTCGGGTTTCACATAGCCCAGCGACATGCGCAGGCTGGTCGTCTTGCCCGCCCCGTTCGGGCCTAGGAAGCCGACGATCTCGCCGGGGCGGACATCGAAGCTGACGTCGGAGACGGCCGGAGCGCCGCCAAAGGATTTGGACACGGTGTCGAGGCTGAGGATGGGGGCGCTGGTCATGCCCGGTCTGTGGCGAATGGGCGGGCGGCTTTCAAGGCCAATACGTGCCACACAAACGCCTTATTCACCGCACGCTCCGGCCATTTTGGACCGGCATGAAGACCCCATGACCGAAAGGAGACCCGTCATGAGCCGTGCCGCCTTCGTGGCCCTCTTGCTGAGCGCCGCCGCCCTCGCCCTGCCCGCCCCCGACGCCGGAGCCCTGGACCTGCCGTCCGATCCGGCCCTGCTGGACCTGTCCGGCGACGGTGTCGTGGACTTTGCCGAGTTCGCCCACTTCGCCGCCAGCCAAGGGGTGAGCCGCACGGAAGCCGCGCAGCACTTCACGCGGCTGAGCGACGGCGACACCGCCATCAGCGCGTCCGAATATTTCTTCGCCGTGCGCGTGGAAAGCGGGGCGAGCTGGGAGGCGGGCTACGACGCCTATGCCGACTGGAGCGAGGAGATCGACATCGCCTCGGACGGCTGGGGCCGCATCCTGGATATCACGCCGAACGAGGAAGTGGCGGGCGAAGTCGTGCGCGCTTTCGAAGGCCTCGACCCCGGCGCGGAGACGCTCTAGCCTCCGTGCTGTGCGCTATTGTCGCAACCCATCGCGTTTCCACGCGTTGAATCCCGTCCACCCAAACAAGGAGAAACCCTTGAAACAGTTTGCAACAGCCACCGCCATCCTCGCCCTGAGCGCAGCCCCCGCGCTGGCCGACCACCACGGCGACAAAGCCATGATGAAAGACGGCCACGCGGTGAAGATGGAACAGATCGACGTCAATCAGGACGGCCGCATCGACTTCAGCGAGTTTTCCAACCACTTCGAGACGAACCACGGCTGGAGCGCAGCCGACAGCGCCACGGAATATGTCCGCCTGATCGACGATAGCGGTACAATGGATGAAGCCGCGCTTGCGCGCATCAGCCTGGACGGCAAGGTCAAGGACACTATGACCAAGACCCAGGTCGATATCGACATGATGGACGGCGAGGTCACCACGACCACGACGACCACCTCCATGTCCGGCGACATGATGGTCGAAAAGACGGAGACCACGACCGGAACGATGGACGACATGGCCATGACGGCCAAGACGTCCATGGAACCCAGCCTGAACGGCACGCCCGTGACCTATGACGGCCGCTACGGCACGTTCGGGGACTATGACGGCAATACGGACGGCAAGGTCAGCTTTGCGGAATACAGCGCCTACCGCAGCAAGTCCGACGTCACCATGACCGCTGCCGCGCAGGAATTCATGCGCATTACGGGCGGGTCGAGCGACTTCGACCAAGCCCGCTTCGACACCGCCATGCGCGGCAGCCTGATCGAGCGCCCGACCTACGGGTCGCGCTGATTGCGCACGTCACGGGCGGACTGTCTCGCCCGTGACAGCAAGCCTGAACAACCAAGAAGCCGGCGCCCAGGCGTCGGCTTTTTCATTTCCGTCTACTTGACGATGCGAAGGAACGGCTTGCCCACGGGCGGGCGTTCCGGCTCGGCATCTGTCGCAGGCGCAGGAGGCGTTTCGGACGGAGCGATTGTCTCTTCCGGCTCAAAGTCCCCGTCCAGCTGCCGGACGCGCGGCTGGAATTTCGGCTTTTTCGACTTGAAAGAGGATCGCGGTTTGGAGCGCTCGTAGCGGGGGCGCTCCAGCTCGTCGGGCGCGTCGTCATCGGTCGCGGGTTTCTTCTTCAGGTCTTTGACCTTCCGGTTCATGCCAGCGACCACGCGCTTCTGCGCAAAGGACAGCGCATCGCCGGGACGGCCCTTTTCGAGGTCGTTAAAGGCGGACCCGAACTGTTCCAAGCGTTCGGACACGCTCTCGGAAAACTCCGCCTCGAACTCGTTCAGCTCGCCCTTTTCCTTC
>CAYULR010000133.1:6779-7159 GCA_964445685.1 uncultured Algimonas sp. | reverse complement strand
GCGTTCCGGCAGGCCGCGCCTCTTCCGCCGCGCCGCGCGCCACGCGTCCCGGCCTGGCCAGCCCGGCTGCCGCCGTTCCCGTTTCCGAGGCCGCGCGCAAGCGTTTCACGCTCGACAATTTCGTCATCGGCCCGTCCAACGAACTGGCCGTCGCCGTGGCCCGCCAGGTGATCGGCAACCGCGTGCCGCAATACAATCCCATCCTGCTCCACGGCGCGAACGGCATGGGCAAGACGCACATCCTGCACGCCATCGAGGCCGAAGTGACGGCGCGCGATCCGGAACGCCGGGTTAAGTTCGTCTCCGCCGAGGATTTCGTGGCGCAATTCGTCGCCAGCGTGCGCGGCGCGGGCCGCGAGGGCATGAGCGCCTTCAAGGCA
>CAYULR010000133.1:0-6769 GCA_964445685.1 uncultured Algimonas sp. | reverse complement strand
ACGCCCACTTCATCGCCGACAAGTCCGCGAGCCAGGAAGAGCTGCTTCACACTATCATCAGCCTTGTCGGCGCGGGCCGTCAGATCCTGATCGCCGCAGACCGTCATCCCGACACGATCGAGAAGGCGTCCGACCGCCTGCGCAGCTACCTGTCGTCGGGCCTCGTCTGCAAGATCGGGCCCGCCGACTACGAGCTTCGCCTGCGCATCCTCGACCGCCTGATCAAGCGCCGCCGCGAACAGGGCCATGCGAGCCTGAGCGTGCCCAAGCCCGCCCGCGACCACCTGGCCGCGCGCATGAACGTCACGCCGCGCGATCTCGAAGGCGCGTTCAACCAGATCGTGGCGCAGTCCGAATTCCTCGGCACCCCCATCACGCTGGAAACTGTGCAGGAGACGTTATCGGATTCGCGCTTCGTCACCGGCCAGCGCCTGACGGTCGACCGCATCCAGCGCGCCGTCTGCGAGGCCTTCTCCATCAGCCTGACCGATATGAGCTCCAAGCGCCGCGCGCGCGCCGTGGCCCGCCCGCGCCAGGTCGCCATGTATCTGTCCAAGAAGCTGACCAAGCGGTCCCTGCCCGACATCGGGCGGCGCTTCGGCGGACGCGACCACACGACGGTCATGCATGCGGTGAAGCGGATCACGAGCCTGCGCGCGGAAGATCCGACCTTCGACGCGCAGGTCCGTGCGGTCGAGGACGCGCTGAAGGCGTAGGACCCGTGCAGGCCCGCTGCGCCTGTGGCGATGCGGTGCTGCACGTCACGGGCCCGGTCCATCTGTCCGGGCTCTGCCACTGCACCAACTGCCGCCGCCGGACAGGCTCCGCCCTCGGCTGGTCGGTCTATGTCCGTGAAGACCACGCCCGACTGCCAGGCGGCCTGACGCCCTAGGTCATGGATGTGGAGCCTGCGCAGACGCGCTGGTTCTGCCCGCGTTGCGGCACGACGCTGTTCTGGCGGACCGGGAGCGTTCCCGGCCATGTCGGCATTGCGGGCGGGTGCTTCGACCCCCTGCCCCAACAGATCGACGCCTCCTATCAGGACGCGGACCGGCTCGACTGGATCGGCCTTCCCGAAGGTGTGGAAGCGAAGGGCTAGCCGCAGCTCGACTTCGGAAGAGCACCGCCTGCCAGAACCGTCTTCGCGAACGCCTGCGCGCCCGGAATGGACGCGCCCAGCCCGGCGTTGTGGTTGGCGTCCGGGTAGACTTCGGAGACGACGGAGGTTCCCGCCGCGCAGGCCTGAGTCACGAAGGCCACCTGCATCGGGGCGGGCGTCACCCGGTCCGCCGCGCCCGTGCCCGTGAAGACCGGCATATCGAGCGCGACTGTCGGGTAGGTCATTTGCGAAAACGCCGTGCGCATGGGCGCGGCGTAGTCGGCCGTGAAGCTGTTGCGCGGCGTCAGCCCCGCCTGCATCGTGGCGCCGATGAAGTCCCAGACGCAGGCCCTGTCGGCCTGTTTTACGACGGGCCGCGCGCGCTCCGACAGGATCGCGTCCAAGTCGAAGTCCGGATCCACCTCGTCCGCCATGGTCAGCGAATAGAAGGACAGCGCCAGATTGGCGTCGGACGCGTCCGGGTCCGCATTGCCGAGCGAGGCCGCGACGATCTCGTCCGTGAAGTAGGGAATGCCCGTCACCATCAGCCCGGCAATGTCGAGGTCCGGCGCGTAAGACCCCGCAAAGCCCGCCGCCGCGATGGCCGCCGCCGCACCCTGCGATTGCCCCGCGAGCAGCACCGTGTCCGATAGGCCGAACCCGCCGGACCGCGCCGCGCGGATGATGTCCAGCGTGCTGTAGGCCATGGGCCGCGCCGCCATGTAGGGGTGCGCGCCCGGCGTGCCGAGACCCTGGTAGTCCGACGCCAGGACCGCATAGCCCTCCGCCAGCCAGCTGTTCAGATAGGCGGCATCGCGCTCGGAGCGCGGATTGGCCGACGGGGCGCACACATCGCCGATCCCGACCGTGCCGTGCGACCAGACGACCGTGGGCCAGCCGCCCTTTGGCGCATCGCCCGCAGGCAGGAACAGCGCGCCCGACACGGCGATGCGGTCCGCGCCGCCGATCCCGTCCGTGGAGCTGTAGAGCAGCCGGATGTTCCGCGCAGCCCCGTCCAGCGATTGTCCCGCACTGAGCGCTTCCTGCCGGAGTAGCGTTCCCGCAGCGGGCAGCGCATCCGGCGCGGCGTAGAAGTCGGAGAGGCGGCTGTCCCCGCGCGCGGGCGGTCCGTCTACCGCTGGCGTGGCGCAGCCCACGATCAGAGCGGCGGCGGCAAATAGGCAAAGGGTCTGTTTCATACCCTCCTCCCTTGCAGCCGGAACAGCCCAGCACAAGGTCGGAGCCACCAGCCTGACCTTATGCGGGACAGGCCCGGCTACGGCAAAATACTTGACAGCCGCCAAGCGGGTCACACTATGCCCGAAACCGGGCGGGGCGGCGTGTCAGACATCAACAACAATAAGATCATCCGGCAATTTCTGATGTCGATATCGTCCCATTCCAACAATGGGATTAAGAATGTCTGGCTGATACTTTTCACGGCCGGCGCGATCATCGCCCTCCGCAAGCTTCATGTTCTTCTGGTGGACACGGGCTTCATCGTCGAAAGCACGCCTGCCGCAGACGTCGTCCTTCCCGCAGTCTCCTTCCTGCTCTTCTTCATCTATTTCCTGACATTCTTCAGGTTCTATGTCGGGGACATAAGAATATTCGACATCCGCTATTCGGAGGTCTTCGGCATCATCAACACCTATGTCGAGGAATCCGGCCTGACATCGAAATCCGAGAAATACCTGATCGAATATCTAAAGTACCATGACTCCGGACTGTTCAGGTTCGAGTCGCTCTTCCTCGTCTTCCAGACGGTCATTATTGCCTACCTCGCTTTTCACATTCTGGAGCCGTGGAATTTCCTGCGGGTCTATCTCGTGCTGATGTGCGTCAACCTGGCTTGGCTGTCGCTTTCCAATGTGAGGTTCGACGCCGCCGCCAGCGAGATCATCTACGGGATTTTCGGCGTGAAGAAATCCGGAGAGAAGACCGCCTTCGAATATATGTTCCCCCGCGAAGCCGGGTGGATCTGGGTTAAGAACAATGCGGTCACCGCCCTGATCATCGCCGTGCTTCTGTTCGCGCCCTATGCGCGCTGGCAGGACGAGATCGGACTGACCCAGAATGCACGGTACTGGATCGGCGCGCTCGTCATGCTGGGGAACTGCCTGTTCGACATCACCTACACGCGGAATTTCTACTTTCCGAAGTTGCTGGGCTTCTACGTGCCGCAGATAAAACATCCGGAGAACCGCATCGGAGGAACCGACCCGGCCCGACCGTCCGGACCGGACCCGCGACTTTAAGCCCATCGCCCTCCCCGGCGATGGATAAACCGTCTGGCAGAGGCTAGACGCCCCGCATGACCCGCGCGCTTTTCCTGTCCCTCGCTGCTTTTCTCGTATCCGCCTGCTCCATGCAGGCCATGGCGGAGAAGCGGGCTCCCGACGATGTGAGGGCCTATGTGGACGCGCAGATCGACCGGCTGGTCGCGGGCGACACGCAGTTCATCCTGGATGCCTTCCCCGACGATGCGGCTAATCCGGAACTGCTGGCGCAGATCGACCGGATGCGCGCCAACATCCCGGAAGGCGAAGAGGTCTCGCGCGACATCGTCGGCGTGATGGGATCGACAGAGCAGGCCTACTCCGACTCCCAGGGCGCGGTCCGGCGCGGCACGTACAATCTGGCGCACGAGCTGGCGTTCGAAGGTGCGGACGGCGAAGCGGGCTTCCTGCTGGTCCAGACGGCCACGACGCTGGACGAGGCGGGGCGCTGCTGCATCCTGCGCAGCATCAACGCGACCCGCGCCGATGCCAGCCCCATGCTGCGCGCCCAACGCCGCAGGGGGCGTGCCTTCCGCATCATCGTCGTGCTCCTGCTCATCACCTCGCTCGCCTCCGCCACTTTCCTGACCATCCGCGTGGGCGGGAAGAAAGCGCGCGAAGCGCAGATGGGGAACCATTAGGAGGCGTCCGCTCCCGAAAACAACGGCTGGGCCTTTGTTCGTGTCTCAGGGACGGGGTCCAGGCCGGATGCCAAGGCCGCAGCGGTCTGGGTCGAGCCAGCGACCGTCGGCGTTGCGCACCGGCGCTGGATCCTGGTCGAAGACGTGGCTGTAGCCCTCCAAGACCTGCGTGATCGGAACATAGTCGGCGCGCGTTTCGGGGAACCAGGATCCGCGCACATCCACGCCGAACGCCGCCGCATGTTTCGGTCCCAGGACGACCATGAGCGTATTGTCCGCCCAGCAAGGCTCCGGACCCCGACGCCGTGCACCGGCGTTGCGGTCATTGTAACTTGTCGCCCAAGCCTCATCGATGCCGATGTCCCGGAAAAAACGGATTTCCTCGGCCGCAACGGCTTGGGCGGTATCCACCATCGTGTCGAGCGCGGCGCGGTCCATGCGTGAGAGTTCGGTGGCTGCGTTTCCAGCCATCGGGTCCAAGTTGGGACCCATGCCGTGCGCGGCTTCGATATGGGCCCTTATTTCATTCAGGGACCGGAGCGGGGTCCCGTGAAAGGCCACGAACGACCCGGGCGTCACGACGAGGCGCGAGCCCGCTGGGGCGATATAGTTGGCGCAACTGCTGACGCATCGGCCGGAAACGATGACGGGAACGGACGCGCTGTGCACCGCGCGGCCGATAAGCAGACCCTGGCTGACGACCCCGCCCGGAGAGTCCACGAAGACCGCGTCAATATCTTCCACCATGGACGGTTCGAAGGCGTCCGCACTGGCCGGCGACAGAAAACCGACAATGCAGATGTAGGTCAGCCCTTCCGACCTCACGGTCCGCCCGGTTCTGTCGCACTGCCTCTTTAAGACAGCCTCATCGATCTCGAGGCCGGGCTCGGCGTGATAAGCTTCGCTGGCCATCGCGGACAGAGCCCCAGCGAAGACACACATGCCCAAAATAAATAACGGCAATAGGCGACGCATTCTTTGAACCCGAATTTCCCCGTGGCCTGGCAAGATGCAGCCGACCTTCTGGGCAGCTTTACAATAAACTCTGCAAAACAAAAAACCCGCCCCTCGATTGAGGAGCGGGCTTGGCTCGGGCGGCGGTTTGGGGACCGGTCCGCCCTTCGCCGGAGGACCGGTTTAGCTGCTGGTCGCGCGCGCGGCGGAGACCTGCTCCACGAAGGCGCGGTTCCAGCCCTTGGCGGCGGACATCGCCAGCGCCTCGTAGCGCTCGGGGTCGATGTTGACGCCTTTGGTCGTGACCTTCTTGGCCATGGTCTTCATGCCGAGCGCGGCACCGAGACCCTGCTCCAGCGTGTTCTTGTTTTCCGTCTCTGCTCCCCAGCTTGCAAAGGCCGCATCGCTGTAGACGGCCTTTTTCACGCCGAACATCGCCGTGGAGTCGGTGAAGCGACCATTCTTCGACACGGTTGTCGTGATCGTCGTCATCGGCGAGATGGAAAAGCTCAGGTCGGCTTCCGTCGTTGCCGGAGAGAAACGCGACAGGTTTCGGGAGCCTTTCATGTCGGCGAAGTCCAGAAGCAGGGCTGGCATGACCAGCACGGCGTCCAGCTCGTTCGACAGTTTCGCGGGAGCGTTGGAATAAGGGTTGGACGCCATGGCGCCGAAGCCCTGCTCCGGGATACCCACGCCGACCGTACGCACGCCAAAGCCCGACGGGCCGGCAACGATTGCGGACTTCTTGCCGCCTTCGGTCGTCATCTTCTTCGTGGACGGCGCGCCGCCCGCCTTGAGTGTTGAGAAGTGTTCCGCACGGCTGACATCGGCGGGCGACACCACATCGAACCCTGCGGCGCTGAGTTGCGCAACCAGATCGGCCGATGCCGCATCCGCAACGCGCGTCAGCATGGCCGCATCGATACCTGTCGCCGTCAATTCCATGGTGGACCGTGCGCCGTAATTCGTCCGGTTCAGGATGCCCGTTCCGGCTGTCCCGGAAACCTTTCCTTCCGTGAAGGCCGCGACATTGTATCCGGCCACGGCGAGCTTGGGACGCATGGTGAGCGTCTTCGTCTTGCCCGAGGTCTTGCGCATTTCCGTGACCGGCATGGGCGCGGAGGAAATCGGGGCCGCGTTGACCAAAGCCGCTTGGCTGTCCGCAACAACCGCAGCCTGTGCGGCTTCTGCGCGGGCTTTCGTGCCCAGCGGATCGGACAGCAGGCCCATATCCTGGCCCGTCACCTGCTCGACGCGTTCGGCTGTCTTCTGAACCTTGCGCGCCTTGTCGACCATCTGTGCGGCCTGCGTGATGCCCGACGCCGAGCAGCCCGCGAGGCCACCCGCCACGAGCGGCAACACGGCCGCGCTCAATAGAACTCGTTTCATCGTCTTCGTCATTGGTAATCCCTCCTGAACTGACAGGCATGCTGTTGCCAAAGGGAGGGAGCGGAAAACATTTACAAACCCGGTTAGGGAAAGGGCGGCCGCCTTTTTCCGTGGTCCGGCCGCGCCATCCGCCGCAGCCCAAACCGCTTGCGCGACCGCCCCTTGCGCCCTACCTCGCGGCCATGACCACTGCCTCCAAAAAGACCGACACCGCCGTCGATCAGAGCAAGATCCGCAACTTCTCCATCGTGGCGCATATCGACCACGGGAAGTCCACGCTCGCCGACCGCATGATCGCCCATTGCGGCGGGCTGACGGACCGCGAAATGTCCGAACAAGTCCTCGACAATATGGACATCGAGCAGGAGCGCGGCATCACCATCAAAGCGCAGACGGTGCGCCTCGAC
>CAYULR010000132.1:0-7201 GCA_964445685.1 uncultured Algimonas sp. | reverse complement strand
CTCGTAGGGCACTCGGTCCATCAGGCCAAGCCGCCCGAGATAGGATTGCATGCGCTCCTTGCCGATGCGCTGCGCCAGCATGGCCGTGCCCCGGTTGGAGCTTTCGGCCAGCACGTAGTCGAGGCTGAGCGCTTCGGACGCCGGGTGGTCGTCGCGGATGAACTTGTTCAGCACCTTGTAGGGCTTGTGCACGTCGAACATCTCGTCGCGCTGGGTGAGCTCGTCTTCCAGCGCCATCGCGACCGTCAGCGGCTTGAAGACGGAGCCGAGGTCGTAGGTCGACATGGCCGCGTGGTTCAGCAGCTGCGCCGAGCTTGCCTTGCCGTAATCGTTGGCGTTGAAATCGGGAACGGAGACGAGCGAGATGATCTCGCCGCTGGTCAGGTCCATGACCACGGCGGCGGCGGACAGCGCGCTGTAGTGCTCGACACTGCGCTGCAGTTCTTCGGCGACGGCGAACTGCACGCGGCCGTCCAGCGACAGGGTCAGATCGGGCGCGGACGGACCGGACAGGCGCTCATCGAAGGCGCGCTCCACGCCGGACGCGCCGGCCATGTCGATGTCGGTCCAGCCGACCAGATGCGCGGCCAACGGCGCCGCCGGATAGGCGCGGCGCGGTTCGCGGCGGAAGCCCAGACCCGGGTGGCCCAGCTCGAACACGGCCTGGCGCTCCTTGGGCGACAGCCCCCGGTCGATCCAGACAAAGGCCCGGTCGGAGCCGAGCTGACGCGCCACGCGCGCTTCGTTCAATCCGGGACGGATCATCGCCAGCGCGGCGGCTGTTTGTTCCGCGTCCCAGATGCGCGACGGCTCGGCATAGAGCGAATAGCTCGACAGGGTCGTGGCGAGCAGAAGCCCGTTGCGGTCGGTGATGTCCGCGCGCGGCTGCACGATTTCCTGCGGCGCGACCCGGCGGTGCGCATCCGGCGAGAGCAGCGCGACCTCGGCCAGGCGCGCTACGACAAGCCCCATCATCACGAGGAAGACGATCAGGCTGATGCGGATGCGGATGCGCCCTTCGGACACGGCGGCATGGTCCACATCGGCCAGCGCCATGGCAGGAGTCTTGGCGAAGGGAGACAGGCTCATGGCTGCCCCTCCGACCCGGATTGCACCTCTTCCAGCGTCGAAACGGACGCGGTCGTGATCGGCGTCAGGCCTAACCGCTCCTCCGACAATCCGCGCAGCCGTTCGGGATTGGACAGGACCGCTTTCTCCGCGACCAGCACGTCGATGTCGGCTTCGGCTTGCGCGATGCGCGCTTCCAGCGACGCGACCTCGGCGCGGGCGTCCTGCGCCTGCGACTTCACAAAGAAGAGCACCATGGTCAGCGTCAGCCCGACCACGACCAGCAGGAACAGGCCCAAACGGCGCGAGGCACGCTCGACGGGCGTGTAGACGTAAGGCGCGCTCACGACAGCCGCTCCAGCGTGGGCAGCTCGACGCGCGGCGGATGCCAGCTCGTGGGCGCACATGCATGGGCGGACGCATCGGTGCGCACGGCCAAGCGCAGCTTGGCGGAGCGGGCGCGCGGGTTCACCGACTCTTCCGCCTTGGACGGTTTGACGACGGCGCGGCGCGGCAGGGTGAAGCTGGCAACCGGCCCGGTCTTCGTCACGGCGGGCGCGTAGCGGGAGCCGCCCTCGACCTCGCCTGCCCGGTCGCGCATGAACTGCTTGGCGATACGGTCTTCCAGCGAATGGAAGGTCACGACGACGAGACGCCCGCCGGGTTTCAACAGCGCTTCCGCCGCGCAAAGGCCTCGGTAGAGCTCACCCAGCTCGTCGTTCACGAAGATGCGCAACGCCTGGAAGACACGGGTGGCGGGATGGATCTTGCCGCTGCGGCCGATTGTGTTTTCGATGATCTCGGCCAGCTGCGCGGTGGTGTCGATCGGGGCTTCCTCTCGCGCTTCGACGATGCGGCGGGCGGCGCGGCGGGCGTGGCGTTCTTCGCCGTAGATCTTGAACAGGGTGGCGAGCTCGCTCTCGCTCAGCTCCATCACGGCGTCGCGCGCGGACGCACCGGAGCGGCTCATGCGCATGTCGAGCGGGCCGTCCTTCTGGAAGGAAAAGCCGCGCTCCGCCTGGTCGATCTGCATGGAGGAGACGCCGATGTCGAAGACCACCACGTCGGCGGGCGGCAGGTCGACCTGGTCCAGCCGGGAGAATGGGGTTTCCACGAGACGGAAGCGGCCACCGCTCGCGGCTGCCAGTTCGTCCGCGCGCGGCCTCACGGTCGGGTCGCGGTCCAGACCGATGACCTGGCAGTCGGCCGCGTCCAGCAGAGCCTGACTGTAGCCGCCATTGCCGAAAGTCGCGTCCACCACGACATCGCCGTCTGTCACGGACGCCGCACGCAGGACTTCGTCCAGCATGACCGGGATATGCGGGTTTTTGTTCACGGACGCACGACACCCATGACGAGCGGGGCGGATTTGACTTGTTCGCGCATGGCGGCCTTGCGGGCCTCTTGCGCGGCGGGCTCCCAGACCTGGAAGCGGTTGCCGAGCCCGACGAAAGTCGCGGCGTCCGTCATGCCTGCATGGTCGCGCATGTCTGCGGGCAGCACGACGCGGCCCGTCTTGTCGTAGCCGAGACGACGCGCTTCGCCGAGCAGCATGACCTGCTGGGCTTCCGCCTCTTCGGGCGTGAGCGAGCCATCGGACACGCGGTCGAAAATTTCGCGCTGGATAGACTTCATTAAGTCCTGTCCCCCACCTTCGAGGAACGGACCGCGCACGCTCGGCCAGACATAGATGGCCGCATCTTCGCCCAGCGTGTCACGGAAGGCCGACGGGACGGATGTCCGGCCTTTGGCGTCGATCGAATGTGTCGATGTCGACAGAAACATGGAGCCACCTCGCGCACGGCCCGCCGGTCAGGGATGGGGCGGGCCGTGGCATGTGATGGGATACCGTGGGAAATCATGGTCATCAACGCCGCCTTCAACTTTTGTTAGGTATATTCTCCACAACGTTAATAGACTGTGAGTCCTGTGGATAAGCTGCAGCGGGGCTTTCGAATCAAGGCGCTGCGCGGCGCGACATCGGAGGATAAGTGTCAGAGGGCCTGTAAGCCGGGTTCTGTCCCCTTGCGGGGGGCGACCATTCATCTGGGCGAGCCGTTGCCGACTCGCTCTTGCGACCGACCCGGACGACACCGGCAAAGCCCGGTCTGCGCCGTCCCTATTTGGTCTTGCTCCGGATGGGGTTTACCGTGCGGCCTTCCTTGCGGTCGGCCCGGTGCGCTCTCACCGCACCCTTTCACCGTGACTCCGAACGCATCGGAGACGTCTTCTCTCTGTGGCACTGTCCCTCGGGTTGCCCCGGCCGGGCGTTACCCGGCATCCTGCTTTGCTGGAGCCCGGACTTTCCTCTCGCCTTCGCACGAAGCTCCGACGAGCGGCCGCCCAGCCCTCTGACGCGCGCAGACATGGTCCAAAAGACCCAATCGGGCAAGCGGGAGCGTGAGAGCACGATCTTCGCAGACTTGCTCCCAGGCAAGAACCGCCGCCCGGCCGTTATTGCGCTGTTAACGCTGGGCAGGCGAAAGAAACATAAATTAAACTGTTTGAAATACGCGCCATGACGCTTTCCCGACGACTGACATTCACCGCAATGGTTCCGCTGCTGCTTCTGTTCGCCGTGCTCTTCTGGGTGGGAAACCAGTATGCCAGCGAGAAAAGAGGCGTCGAGGCCACTCACGAGCATGTGGAGGACAGCCTTCTGATCGGGGCGGCGATCCACGAACTCCAGCGGGAGCGCGGCCTCTCCGCCGGATATCTCGGCATGGACGGACGTGTCTACTGGTCGGAAATGCTGGTCCAGCGACGCGCGACGGATCTGGCTTGGTCCAACATGCAGCAGCCGAGCGAAGGGGCGCGTCTTCCTGCCGTCTGGCTGTCGCAATTGCCGGGTCTGCGCGCGGAAATCCGCGAAACACGACAGCAGGTCGCGGACCGCAACATCAGTGTCGATGCCTCCACCTCGCACTACACGGATATCATCACCACCCTGATCGAAGCGGGCACAGTAGAACTCGACCATATCGCCAATCTCGCGCTCGCGGACCTGTCCGCCAGCTACCTCGCCTTGGCCAAGGCCAAGAACCAGGCCGGACTGGAACGCGCCATGGGCACGGTCGGGTTCTCCAAGCGCGGTTTCGACGACATGCACACGCAAGCTTTCCAGGCCCACCGCGCGGCGCAACGCGACCACCTGCAGGTCGCCATGGACAATTCACCCGACTACCGGCGCAGGATTGCCGCCCTGTCGGACACGCCCGCCTATCAACGCGTGCAGCACCTGCGTGAACGTGCGGATGTGCACATCCGCACGAACAGCCCGCTTGGACCTGACGGAGACGCATGGTGGGAAGCGTCCACGGCTTGGGTCGACACGCTGCACGAGGAAGAGACCCGGCTCGCCACATCCATGCAGTCTATGGCACAATACCGGTTCGAACAGGCCAGCCAGCGGCTGGTCATCATCGTCGCCACGGGGATCATCGCGCTGCTGCTGACCGTCGGTCTCACACAGTTCGCCGTTCACACCGTCCGGCGGCAACTGCACGCGCTGCATACGGCGTTGGTCGATTCCATCCGGGGAAAGCCCGGCGTGGACGTTCCCAGCTTCGCGCCCGCAGACGAACTCTCCCGCCTCGCGGAAGTGGCGGAGTGGGCACAAGCCCGCAACCGGATCAAGGAACAGGCCCGCCGCGAGCGCGAGGAAAAAGAAAAAGAGAAGCAAGAACCGTCGGCGCTACGCCTTGTCCGCAAGAAGTCGGCCTGACAGACCCGATCCAGACCTTGGCTAGCCCCAGACAGCCCCGTCCGCATGGAGCCTGCGCGCGGGCGTCCGCCACGACATGGACATGTCGGCGGGGAAGCGGACGCGGCGGGCCGGCCCCCAATCCGTAGCTTCCGTATGAGGCGCGAGATCGCTTTCCGAAACGGCAGCGAATGGCTGTCCTGAATTGTCGGGCGGAACGGACGCCAGCAGGGCCGAGGTCCGGGCCAGTGACAGCCGCGCCGCCCCTCCCCGCCCCAGACGCAATGCGCGCAAAACAGCCGCCGCCATGAGATAGCCTGTCGCGAAGTCGAGCGCTTGCACCGGGAGCGGCACGGGCGCGTCGGCCGTCTTCCACTCCATGCCCGCATGGGCAATGCCGCTGCTCATCTGCACGAGGCTGTCGAAGCCGCGCCGTGCCGTCCAAGGCCCCGTCCAGCCATAGGCGTTCAGGGCCACGTCGATGAACGCGGGATTGGCCGCGCGGCGGACCTCCTCGCTCAGACCGAGCGCGTCGAGCGCGTCGCGGCGGTAGCCGTCACGAAGACGTCGGCCTGTCGCAGCAAAGCGAGCAACCGCTCGCGCCCGTCCTCCGTCTTCAGATCCAGCGTCGCCAGCCGCTTTCCGGGCGTGACTTCGGTCTCCACCAGGGCTTCGCCCCAGCCGGGTGGATCGATGCGCAGCACGTCCGCGCCGAAGCCCGCCAGAGTGCGGGTGCAAACGGGTCCGGCGAGCACGCGTGTCAGGTCGAGGACCTTGAGGCCCGCAAGTGGCTTGTCCGCATGCGACGCTGCCCATCGGATCGGCCTATCCGTCATGGTCCAGGCGATAAGCGGCTCCGACCCGACGGCCTGTCCCTGCGGGTGGGCGCGCCAGTCTTCCAGGCTCATCAACCGCGCAGCGCACCCGTTCTGCGCGACAACGGCGCGTTCCACCGCTTCCGCAGGCATGGACGCCACCACCGCTTCGACCGCAGCGCGGTCCGGCTTGCAATCCAAGGCGCGCAGGGCGGCGGCTTTGTGGTGCGGGGCATTGGTATGGAGGCGGACAAAGCCGTCAGAGGCTTTGTAGATACCCGCAAGGTCGTCCCAGACGGGCGGCATCTCCCAACCGCGCGGCTGCACGGTGAAACCGAACCACAGCGAGGCGAGACGGCGGTCGATGGCAACAGGCACGTCGCGGCCTGCGAGCGCAGCCGCTTCCGCGCAGGCCGCACCGATGGACGCCACGGCCAGATCGGACACGGCGAAGGCGGAGGGCCAACTGCCGGCACCTGTCTCGGTGTAATCCGGCGAGGACAGACCCGCAGCATCCAGCGCCGCCGCGATCTGCCCGCGCATATCCATCAGTTGATCTGCGCGCCCGGTTCGACCGACGGCGTGCCGCCCAGCAGGATGCCGGAGAGCTGTGCTGCGTCGTCGGCGGTCCAGTCGATCGGCTCGGGCTGTTCGACCAGGGCGTGGCGCAGCACTTCGTCGACGGAGCCGACCGGGATGATGGTCAGCTCTTCCTTCACATTGTCCGGGATCTCGGCGAGGTCCTTTTCATTGTCTTCCGGAATGAGCACCGTCGTGACACCGCCGCGCAGCGCCGCGAGCAGTTTCTCCTTCAGCCCGCCGATCGGCAGGACACGGCCCCGCAGCGTGACTTCGCCCGTCATGGCGACTTCGGAGCGCACGGGAATACCCGTCAGCACGCTGACCATGCCCGTGACCATGGCGATGCCTGCGCTGGGTCCGTCCTTGGGCGTTGCGCCTTCGGGGACGTGGACGTGGATGTCGCGGGAGCGGAACTCGCGCGGATTGATTCCGAACTCCGGCGCGCGCGCCTGAACGTAGCTGTTGGCCGCCGAGATCGACTCTTTCATGACGTCCTTCAGGTTGCCCGTCACCGTCATCTTGCCCCGGCCCGACATGGACACGGCCTCGATGGTCAGCAGGTCGCCGCCGACTTCGGTCCAGGCAAGGCCCGTCACCACGCCGATCTGGTCTTCGCTGTCCGTACGGCCGAAGCGGAACTTCTTCACGCCGAGGAAGTCACCGATATTCTCCGGCGTGACGCTCACAGATTTGGTCTCGCCCTTGATGATGAAGGTCAGCGCCTTACGGGCCAGACGCGCGATCTCGCGCTTGAGCGAGCGCACGCCCGCTTCGCGGGTGAAGTAGCGGATGATCTCGCGCACCGCATCGTCGCTGACCTCGAACTCGTCCGCCTTCAGGCCGTTTTCCTTGACCTGTTCGGGGATGAGGTGACGGCGCGCGATCTCAACCTTCTCGTCTTCCGTGTAGCCCGGAATACGGATGATCTCCATCCGGTCGAGAAGCGGCTGCGGCATGTTCAGGCTGTTCGCCGTGGTGATGAACATCACGTCTGAGAGATCGTAGTCAACGTCCAGATAATGGTCGTTGAACG
>CAYULR010000131.1:0-7203 GCA_964445685.1 uncultured Algimonas sp. | reverse complement strand
CCTATCATTTCCCCGCACGCGCACATGGCGCGACAGCGTCCGTCGCAGCAGTCCGTCTCCGGACATTTCGGCCGCGCCGTTGCGCAGCGCAGCGGTCGGCAGCGAGGGCAGAACGGACGGGTCGACGCGCGGCTCGTCCGCTTGCGGCACCGCCTGCACCGTCACCGTGCGGGGCAACGAATTGACGGCGTCGCTTAGGGCCAGCATCGCCGCTTCCTGCGACGTGGCGCGGCTCTCCAGCGCGCCCAGCCTCTGCTCCAGCGCGGTCGTGTCGGGCATCTCCGGCAGCTCGAACCCTTCGGCCTGCAGCGCTTCCAACCGCGAGACGACCTCTTCGCTCAAAGGATCGACGGTGGGGCGGGCTTCCAGATCGGAGAGGCGTCGCCGCACGGGCGACAAGTCCACTCTCGGAATGACGGGATCGGGCTTGGCGGCGAGCCGCTGGACCTCCGCGCGCAAAGCCTGGACCTCCGCCTTCAGCGCGGTCTCGTCATAGGCTGCGGGCCGGAGGTACGAGCTGATCGCCGCACCGAGCGCCGCGCCGCCCAGCAGGCCCGCGGCCAGCACGAACGGCCAGACGGGACGTTTGCGCGGCGGCTCGGGCTCGGGCTCATAGTCCTCGAACGGCTCGTCGTCGGGCGAGAGCACGATGATCTCGTCCAGCTCATCATCGGGGTCGGTCATGTCCGCCATCCTATAGCCCTGCCCTGCGGCTGCAAGCGATGAGCGAGAGCTCGTTGGGCGCGTCCGCAATGTGCACTGTCATATCGGACCTGAACTTCCGCAAAGGCTCCGCCACAGCCTCCGACAGGCACAGGGCCGTCACGCCGGACAGGTCGCGCGGTGGCAGGGAGATAAGGGTTTCGGACGCCATGGGCGAATACAACGCAACCGCGCCGATCCCGTTCACGCCGTCCGGCCAATCTTTTGCGGGGTCGCTGCGGTAGACGACCAGACGGCTCGCCTCACGCCCGCGTTCTCGCAATTCCTCGACCAGACGCCCACGCGTCACCTCGCCTCCCACATGCACGATGGGAGGCCCGGACAGTTCGATTCGCGACAGCAGGTCGCGCCAATCCCCCTCGCCCGTCACGATATCGGCGAAGCCTTTCGACCGCGCGACCTCCGCCGTCGCAGCGCCGACCGCATAGACGCGCCGCGCCGGGTCCGCGGGCGGTCCATGGCGAACCCCGTGCGCGGACGTGAAGACGAGGTCGGCCTTGGCGGGCAACCGCATCTCCGTCTCGACGGGAACGATGCTCAGCAGAGACGCCATGACCGGCGCGAAGTCCGCGTCGCGCCACGCCGTCTCGCTCTTGGACGCGGGCGCGGTGCGCGTGATCCAGACCCTAGTCGTCAAACGTTATCCGCCCGTCGATCTCAACGCGCAGGGCCTCGCCCAGCATGAAGCCGAAATCATAGGCTTCGCCCACCGTCTTCAGGTCGCGCCCTTCCGCGCAGCTGAACCGCAAACTGCCATCTTTGGACAGGACCTCTCCGCGAAAGCCCCAGAGCGTCCCGGCGCGTTCCGCGATCGCGGCGATGGGCGTCCGGCACGATCCGTCCAGAGCGCGCAGGAAGGCCCGTTCGCAGGTGATCGCCATTTCGCTGTCGGAACTGTTGAGGCGTTTCAGCGTCTCGCGAAGTTCCGTCTCATCGCGCCGGGTCTCGATGCCCACCACGCCTTGCGCGGGCGCGGGCAGCATCAGCTCGGTCGGCACGGCCTGCGTGATCCGGTCCCCCGCCCCCAGGCGGTTCAGCCCCGCCACGGCGAGGAAGGTTGCATCGCAAACCCCTTCTTCCAGCTTTCGCAGCCGCGTCTGCACATTGCCGCGCAGCAGGCAGAAATTCACGTCCGGGCGGAGCGCCGCCAACTGCGCGCGCCGTCTCAGGCTCGCCGACCCCACCAGCGCCCCAGCGGGCAGATCGTCAATGGAAGCATGCTTCAGGGAGATGAACGCGTCGCGCGGGTCTTCGCGCGGCAGCAGCGCCGGGATGACCAGCGCGTCGTGCCCCACGGTCGGGACGTCCTTCATAGAATGCACGGCGAGATCGATCCGGCCGTCCAGCAGCGCCTCTTCCAGCTCCCGCGTGAACAGGCCTTTGCCGCCAAAGTCCTTGAGCTCGCCCTTGATCTGGTCACCCGTCGTTTTCAGCACGCGGATCTGCCAATCCGTCTGCGGGTCGTGTTCGGCCAGCAGGTCGCGCACCCAGTTGGCCTGGTAGAGCGCGAGCGGGGAACCGCGTGTTCCGATATGGCGGGTCTGTTGCAACTGTCGCGGGCCTTCCTTACGTCGTGACGCGTGTCTACTGCCGCGTCACATGCGCCCGCGCAACGGGATGAATCGTCCAACTCTGCCCAGAAGCTGATTCTGGGGATCGAGAGCAGCTGCGACGAGACCGCCGCCGCCGTGCTGTGCTCCGAGCGAGGTTTGCTGTCGAACATCGTCGCCTCGCAGGACGACGCGCACTCCCCCTATGGCGGCGTCGTGCCCGAAATCGCCGCGCGCGCCCACATGAGCAAGATCGAATCGATCATCGACCAAGCCATGCGCGACGCGGGCGTGGAATATGCCGCGCTCTCCGCCATCGCCGCCACGTCGGGCCCCGGTCTGATCGGCGGGGTCATTACCGGGCTGATGGCGGCGAAGGGTTTGTCGGCGGCGCTGGATGTGCCGCTTGTGGCGGTAAACCATCTGGAAGGCCACGCGCTTTCGCCGCGTCTGACGGAAGATTGCTCCTTCCCCTACCTCCTGCTGCTCGTCTCCGGCGGGCACTCGCAACTCCTCCGCGTCACCGGGCTGGGCGAGTATGAACGCCTCGGCTCCACCATCGACGACGCCGCTGGGGAGGCATTCGACAAGACCGCCAAAGTGATGGGGCTGGGTTTTCCGGGTGGACCGAACGTGGAGCGCTGGGCGGCCAAGGGCAACGCGAAAGCCGTGCGCCTTCCCCGCCCCTTGCTCGACCGTGACAGTTGCGACTTCTCCTTTGCCGGGCTGAAGACTGCCGTCGCGCGCGCCTTCGAAGCGTCTGACAAATCCGACCTCGCCAAAGCCGACTTGGCCGCTTCGTTCCAGCGAGCCGTCGCGGACTGCCTGGCCGATCGGACGGAGCGGGCCATGACGCGGTTCAGCGCGCAGCATGACGGATCGAAACGGTTCGTCGTGGCGGGCGGCGTCGCGGCCAACACGGAACTCCGCACCCGCCTGACCGACTTGGCCGACGCCAACGGCTTCGAAGCCATCTTCCCACCTTTGCGGTTCTGCGGCGACAATGCGGCCATGATCGCGCAGGCCGGATTTGAACGATTGCAGGCAGGTCTGACCGACACGCTCGCCGCGCCCGCCCGTCCGCGCTGGCCGCTCGACCAAGCCGCCGCGAGCGCGGCCCCGGCCTCCGGCTCCGGACGCAAGGGGCCGAAATCATGAGAAAGCTTCCACGATGACCTACCAGAAAATCGGCGTCATCGGCGCGGGCGCCTGGGGCACGGCCCTGGCGCAGACCCTGTCCACTTCGGGGCGCGATGTCACGATCTGGAGCTTCGAGCCGGACTGCGCGGCGAGCATCAACCGCGACCACGTCAATGATTGCTATCTCGACGGCATCCCGCTCGACCACCGCCTGAAAGCCACCTCCGACCCAGCGGACCTTGCAGGCTCCGACGCTATCCTGTCCGTCGCGCCAGCGCAGCACACGCGCGCCACTTTGCAGAACTTCGCGCCGCATATCGCGGACGGCACGCCCGTGCTGCTCTGTTCCAAAGGGATCGAGATCAGCACGCGCGCTTTCATGGCCGACGTGCTGCGCGACGTCCTACCGGGCGCGGTCCCGGCCGTGCTGTCGGGTCCGTCCTTCGCCGCCGATGTCGCCAAGGGTCTGCCAACGGCCGTGACGCTCGCCTGCGCGGACGAAGCCATCGGCGAAGCGCTGGTCGAAGCGACCGCCGCTCCGACCTTCCGGCCCTACCTCACGGACGATGTCATCGGCGCGGAGATCGGCGGCGCGGTGAAGAATGTCCTCGCCATCGTCTGCGGCATCGTGCTGGGCAAGGGCCTTGGCCGATCCGCCCACGCCGCCGTCATGGCCCGCGGCTTCGCGGAGATGACGCGGCTCGGCAAGGCGCTCGGCGCGCGTCCGGAAACGCTGACTGGGCTGTGCGGGATGGGAGACCTCGTCCTGACCTGCAGCAGCGAGATGAGCCGGAACATGAGCTGCGGTCTCGCACTGGGACGCGGGGAAACGCTGGAGAATATTCTGCAAGGCCGCCTCGCCGTGACCGAAGGCGTTGCAACCGCGCCCGCCCTCAAGACGTTGGCCCAGGAGCGCGGCGTGGAAATGCCGATCAGCTTCGCTCTCGCCGATATTCTGGCGGGCGAGCTGTCGGTGAACGACGCCATGGTTGAATTGATGTCGCGGGAGCACAAACTCGAGACGGAATAGGAGTCCGCATGGGACAGTTTCTGCTCTGGTCGCTGGTCGGGTCCGTCGTTCTGACCGTGCTGTTGAACCTGATCCCGAGGCTGTTCCCGAACGCGGCGGCCCGCGCGCAACGGCGCATGATGGACAGCGTGGAGTCCGGTGATCAACGCCGTGTCCGCGTCATCTTTCCCTGGAAGTTCATGCTGATCGCGTCGGTCGCGCTGACCGTGATCGTGAACATCGTCCTTTAGAGCGTCTTGCTCTTGCCCGCTTCGATCATGGGCAGGTCGAGCGGCATGATCTCCGTTTCCGTGACGTGCTTGCGCGCCCGCTCCATCAGGGTGAGCTTGCCGTCCACGACCCCGACCAGCCGTCCATTCGGCGCGAGCTGGTCCATGACCTTGTCCGGCACGGCGCGCACGGCGCAACCCAGCACGATTCGATCGAACGGCGCCTGCCCCGGCCAGCCATAACGCCCGTCCCCGTGGCGGATTTCCACATTGCGCAGCCCGTTGGTCCGCAACGCCGTTTCCGCCTGGGACACCAGCCCGACATAGCGTTCCACCGCGTAGACGCGCCGCGCCGTTCGCGACATGATCCCGGACATCCAGCCGGAACCGCTGCCGATTTCCAGCACTTTGGAGCGGTCCGTCAGGCCGAGCATCTGCACCAGCAGAGCGACCGTGAGTGGCGGGCTGACCGTCTGTCCGCAATCGATGGGCAGCGCAATTTCCTCGTAGGCACGCTCGGCCAGCTCCGCGCCGACGAAACGGTTGCGCGGCACTTCCTCCATGGCACGCAGCGTGCCCGCGTCGCTGATCCCGCGCGAGCGCAGCCGCATCACCATGTCGACCAGTCGCGGGTCGAAGCTCATGCGCGAAATGCATCCAGCGTGGCGGCGTGGGTCAGGTCCGTGTGGAGCGGCGTGACCGAGACGTACCCGTCATAGATGGCGCGCAGGTCCGTACCCTCGTCCGGGTTGGACTTCTTTGCGCCGTAGGTCAGCCAGTAATAGTCTCCGCCGCGCGGGTGGTCGCGCTTGTCGATGTGGCTCATCTGGAAGTCGCGCTTGCCCTGCCGGGTGAACTGCACGCCGCGCACGTCTTCGGGGGCTGTGTCGGGGAAGTTGACGTTCGGCACGACGTTGGCGGGCCAGCCTTTTTCCAACAGCGTGCGGATGACGGACGGGCCGTGCGCTTCCGCCGTTTCCCACGGTAGCGAAGTCGCGCCCTGGAAGCCGCGCGCGAGGCTGAGCGCGATAGACGGCACACCCATCTGCATGCCCTGCAGCGCGCCCGCGACCGTGCCGGAAAACGTCACGTCTTCGGCCAGGTTTTGCCCCCGGTTCACACCGCTGAGCACGAGGTCCGGCGGATGGTCGTCCAGCAGATCGCGCATGGCGACGATGACGGAATCGGTCGGTGTCCCGGTGACGGAATAGACCCGCTCGTCCAAATGGCGCAGCCGCACCGGATTGTGCAGCGACACGCCGCGTGAGGCCGCCGATTGCTCCGAGTCGGGCGCGCAGACCCAGACGTCGTCGGACAGTTCCGCCGCGACCCGGCGCAGGACCTGGAGCCCCGTCGCCCGGACGCCGTCATCATTGGTCAGGAGAATGCGCATGGCCGCGCTTTTGCAGATCGCGTGCGCCTTGTCATGGGCAAGCTGTCATGGGCAAGCTGCCCTGGGCCGCGCTTTGACAGCTTGCGGCAATGGTGGGAGGATTGCGCATGAAGAAATGCCTGCCCGCGATTGCCGCCCTCCTCTTCCTCGCCGCGTGCTCCGAGCCCTCCGGCGAGGCCCACACGCACGCCACGCAGACCGAAGACGCTGAGACAGACTCCCCTCGGACAGAGGTCACACTCGGCAATGGGGACGAAAACGCGATCGAGCAGGCAGGCATGAACCGCGTCGGCCCTACGCTCATAGTGCCGTCCGTCATGGCGGAGATGGACAGTTTTCTGGTCCTTCACGCATTCCAGGACGGACACGCCGTGCAGACGGACTATGTCGCGTCGGCGTTCGTCCCCGCCGGAAAAAGCGAGGACGTCATGATCCGTCTTGAGCAAACCCCAGAGACGGGCGAGCCGTTCATCATCATGCTGCACCGCGACGTGAATGCGGACGGCATGTTCCAGTTCGGCGACGGCGTTACCGTGCCCGACGCGCCGGTCTTCGAAGGCTCCACATTGATTGCGTCGCCCATGGCCGCTCCGGTTGACGGTCCCGTCACGCCCGACATCATCCGGAACAGCCCGTCCGAGCATGAGGCCATGGCGGCGCTCTACGGCGAACGCGCGGGTTTCCGCGAGAACGCGGCCCACGCCAAGGCCCGCGCGGTGGTCCACCGCTGGCTGGCGGGCATCGAACGGTCCGTGCGGAGCGTAGACGAGGTCGCGCCGCTCTTCGCGGAGAGCTTCACCATCACTTTCACAAGCGGGCCGATCACCTCGCTGGACGGGATCGCGGCCTGGCTGGACGGTCCGCCTGCCACGATGGAAGCGACGCGCCACGTCCTGCACGACGTCACGGTCGAGCCGTTGGGCGATGACCGCTACGCTGTGGGCATGGAGATGGAATGGGACGGGCTGCGCCCCGATGGCAGGCGGATGACCGCCCGGACCCGCCACGATTGGCAGATGGTGGACGTCGGCGGCGCCATGAAGATCATGACGGTCGATGTGGAAATCCTGGAGCCATTCGCGCCCGCCGACTGGAAGTAGCTACAGCCGCTTGTCCGGTGCGAACAGACCCTGCCGCGAGAAGCCGCGCGGGGCGTTG
>CAYULR010000130.1:0-7213 GCA_964445685.1 uncultured Algimonas sp. | reverse complement strand
ATTTCGGCTTGCGCGCCAGGCACGTGTAGCGACCGTGCAGCAGCAGGAGGTGGTGCGCCGGGATCAGGTACTCTTCCGGCGTGACGCGCAGCAGGTTCAGCTCCACCTCCACCACATCCTTGCCCGGGGCCATGCCGGTCCGGTTGGCGACGCGGAAGATGTGGGTGTCGACGGCCATGAAGGGTTGGCCGAAGGCTTCGTTCAAAACCACGTTCGCCGTCTTGCGCCCCACGCCAGGCAGGGCGGTGAGTTCTTCGCGGGTCTGCGGGACTTCGCCGCCATGCTCCTCCAGGATGATGCGCGACAGGGCGATCACGTTCTTGGCCTTGTTGCGGTAAAGGCCGATCGTCTTGATGTGCTCGCGCACCGCGTCCTCGCCCAGATCGACCATGGCCTGGGGCGTGTCGGCCTCGGCGAAGAGGCGGCGCGTGCATTTGTTCACGCCGACATCCGTGCTCTGCGCGGACAGCGCCACCGCGACGACCAGCGTATAGGCGTCTTTGTATTCGAGGTCGGTCTTGGGCTCCGGCCCAAATTCCAGCAGCCGGGCATAGATCTCGGCGATGTCCGCGCGGTTCAGGCGCGGACGGCGCAGATCCTTGTAGAGGCGTTCTTTCGCCATGGCTTGATGGCTACTCTTCCTCGTCGGACGCGAAGGCGCGCTTGCGCTCCATTTGTTTTCTGGTGGCCATCCCGATCACGGAAGCCAGCATCGCGTCCGCCAGGTCCGAACCCGGCTGCCCGATCAGCGCGCCGTCCGCGTCGAACGCCTGGCCCGCCATGCCGACGCCGACCTGCGTGGGGACCACGTCGCCGCCCAGACGGCGCAGCAGGAAGGCCAGCTCGCGCAGGCACATGATGCCGCTCATCGGGCCGGGCGTGCAGGATGCGATGCCGAATGTGTTGCCCTTGATCCAGTCCGTCGAAACCGTGGACGTCCAGTCGATCATGTTCTTCAGCAGCGCGGGCAGCAGGCCGTTATATTCCGGCGTCACCATCACGATGCCGTCATGCGAGCCGAGCGCGTCGATGATCGCCTTGACGCTCGCGGGCGTCTCCATGTCTCCGTGGTAGATCGGCATCTCGTAGTCGCCCAGACTGACTTCGACCGCGCGGCCACCATGTTTTTCCACCCGCGCCATGAGCGCGTCCTGCAGGCGCTGGTTGATGGAGCCGGAGCGCAGAGAGCCGCAGACAAAGGCGATGGAGGGGGTGTAATCGGACATGGACGGGCCAGTAGGAAAGAGGGGCAGCGACCGCAAGCCGCTTGAAGTGCGCCTTTGATACGCCATATCGGCAGTCATGGTTTACGCGGATATCGTTCTCTGGGCTGTTTTCGGACCCGTCGCCCTCGTGGCGCTGGCCTTCACCGTGCGCGCCGTCATCGGATGGCGCGGATTGGAGGCCGAAGCGCGCTCCGACTACGCCTACCGGACGCGCGAAGGCATGGTCCCGGCAGGCGTGGGCGAGGACCGCTTCGTGGCCACCTACAAGCGCGTCAACGGACCCCGCACGGCGACCTACGCGGCGGCGACGCTGTGGGGCGTGCTGCTCGCCACGCCCGTCATCGCGGCGGTGCTGGGTTTTCTGCTGGAAGGCTTGTGGCAGCTGTCGGGCCGCTCGCGTGTGTTCGAACCGGGCTATCTGGTCTGGGCGTTCTTCATCTTCTTCGGCCTGTTCGCGGCGTGGGCGGGCCTGGCCTATCTGGCCGCGCGCCGGTACCACAAGCGTGCGCCCGGACGGCTGGAAGACGAGCTGCTAGCCGACTAGGTCGCCCATGCCGTAGAGGCCGGGTTCGCGGCCCGCGAGCCATTGCGCCGCCGATACCGCGCCGCGCGCGAATACGTTGCGGTCGATGGCTTGGTGGCCCAGCGTGATCATCTCGGACCCGGACACCAGCCGCACTTCGTGCATGCCGTAGACGCCGCCCCCGCGCAGCACGGCAAAGCCGATATCGCCCTCGCGCCGCACGCCGTTCCGGTTGTGCGCGGCCGTATCGTCCAGCGCCACGCCGCGCCCTTGCGCCACCGCTTCGCCCAGCATCAGCGCCGTGCCCGACGGCGCGTCCGCCTTGTGGCGGTGGTGCATCTCCAGCACCTCTATGTCCCAGTCCTGCGGCCCCAGCCGGTTCGCCGCCTGCCGCGCCAGATCCGTCAGCACCGCGACGCCGAGCGAGAAGTTGCCCGACCGCAACACGGCGAGGCGGCTTGCCGCGTCTTGGACAGCCCGCTCCTGATCCGCGTCCAGTCCGGTCGTTCCCGATACCAGCGCCGCGCCGTCTTTCACGTGGGCAAGCGCCGGGAGCAGCGCGTCCGGCGTGGAGAAGTCGATGACCACATCGCAGCCCCCCAGTCCCGCCGGGTCGGGCGAGGCCGCCGACACGCGCGCCGCGATCTCGTGCGCATCGCCCGCGACGGCTTCCACCGCCTGGCCCATCCGTCCATCCGCGCCCAGAAGCCCGATCTTCAGTTTCGTCTTGCTCATGCTCGTTTTCCAATCGTGGAGGCCGCTTACTGTGTTACCCCGATTTAAGGAAGATGGACGACCTGTTCAGTCGCCGTTTAATCCGAAGGCGCTATGGAGCTCCCATGAATTCGATGAAAACGACTCTCGCCCTGACTGCCGCCTTGCTGATGGCGGCCGCCCCGCTGGCTGTTTCCGCGCAGACCGGGGTGGCGCCGCAGCCCTCCCGCGTTGGCTCTTCCGCCGCGCTGCCCGCCTTCACCCACCCGCAGACGGTCCCGCAGGATCTGGCGCGCGTGGATACGGCGATGAACAACACGATCAGTTTCCGCGGGCGCTTCGTGCAGTACGGCTCGGACGGCTCCACCGCGTCGGGCGTGGTGCACCTGCAGCGCCCCGGCAAGGTGCGGTTCGAATATGACGCGCCCAACCCGCTGCTGATCGTCTCCGACGGGGTGACGCTGGTGCAGCAGGACCGCGCGCTGGAAACGTTCGACCGCGTGCCGCTCTCCGCCACGCCGCTCAACTTCTTCCTCAAGGAGAATGTGCGCCTGCAACAGGACACGGAAGTCGTCGGTTTCCAGAAACTGCCCAATGAATGGCGCGTCACGGCCCGTGACGGCTCCGGTGAAATGGCGGGCGCGATCACGCTGGTGTTCGACGCCAACACTCTCGCCCTGCGCCAGTGGATCATCACGGACGAGTTCGGCGGGCGGACCCGCGTGGAGCTGTCCGACCTGCAGTACAACGCCCAGATGGATCCGCGCCTGTTCATCCTGCGCGACCAGCGCGAGGACCGCCGCGACCGCCGCCGCCGCTAAAGCTGTCCGCAGAGCCGAGCGCGCTGCGCTTATTGACTGGCGTTATAGGTCTGGCGCGCTAATCGGGGGCCATGAAAGTCTCCGTTGCCACCTGGAACATCAATTCCGTCCGCCTGCGCGAACCGATCGTGCTGCGCTTCCTGGAGGAACAGCAGCCCGACGTGCTCTGCCTGCAGGAGATCAAGTGCCAGAACGACCAGTTCCCCTATGACGGGTTTCGCGCGCTCGGCTACGAACATATCGAAGTCAGCGGCATGAAGGCCTATCACGGCGCGGCGACGATCTCGAAACTGCCGCTGGAACGCCTGCCCACCGCCTTCTGCCCGCTGGACCATGCGCGCCATGTCAGCACGCGCGTCATCGCGGACGCCTCCATGGGAGACGCAGGCGACTTCGAGCTGCACAATTTCTACATTCCGGCGGGCGGCGACGTGGCGGACCGCACGGTCAACGACAAGTTCGGCCACAAGCTCGACTTCATCAACGCGATGAAGACCTACTTCGCGGGCCGCTTCGCCGAGGGCGACAAACACCAGGTCATCGTGGGCGACTTCAACATCGCCCCGCACGAAAACGACGTGTGGAGTCACAAGCAGCTCCTCAAGGTCGTCAGCCACACACCAGGCGAGGTCGCGCTATTGGAGGAGCTGCGCGCCAGCCACGATTTCACCGACACGTCGCGTCTTTTCGCGGACGACTCCGAGAAGCTCTACAGCTGGTGGAGCTACCGCGCCAAGGACGTGATGGCCTCCAACCGCGGCCGCCGCCTCGACCACATCTGGGTCAGCCCCGCGCTGAAACCCGCCGCCGAAGCCGCCGGACCGGACGGCCACACCATCCACGTCGACGCCCGCATCTGGGAAAAGCCATCGGACCACGTGCCGATGGTGCAGGTGCTGGACTTAGGCGCGCTCTGACAGAGCGGCCTTGGCGGAGGCTCCGAACGCTTCCATCGCCGCGAAGAAGGAATGCGGCCCGTAGCTGATGCGCGAGACACCGGCTTTGCGCAACGCAGCCGGATCGGCCGTTTCCGGCGACACCATGACATTGAGCGGCACGCCGATGCTGCCGCCGATGGACCGGACCGCGTCCATATCGGTCAGTCCCGGCACGAAGAATCCCGACGCGCCAGCCTCTGTATAGGCCTGCGCGCGCTCTATGGCTTGGGGGACGAGAGCGGCATGGCGGTCCGCGTCCGCCTCCTGCAGGAACAAATCCGTTCTGGCATTGATGAAGGCGCGAATGCCCGCCGCGTCCGCCGCCGCGCGCAACGCCCCGATCCGTGCCGACTGCGTGGCGACCGCGACGAGCCCGCCTGTCCGCATATCCTGGTCTTCCACGTTTATCCCGGCCACGCCGAGGTCGAGCAGGGCCGTGAAGTTCGTGGCGATCCGGTCCGTCCTGTCGCCATATCCGCATTCGAAATCCACGGAGACCGGGACGTCGACGGACGCGACGATGCGCGCCACGATCGTCTTCACCAGGTCGAACGGAATGTTCTGCCCGTCCTCGTAACCGTGCGCGGCGGCAAGGCTCCAACTTCCGGTCGCCACGGCTTGCGCGCCTGCGTCGACGGCGGCCCTCGCCGTGGCGGCGTCCCACACATTGTACAGGATCAGGGGGCTTTCGGCGTCGTGGAGCGCTGTGAAACTGTCGGCGTGGTTTTGGGGCATAGGATCTGAGCCTGGGTCTGGGTCGCGGGCGTAGGGAATGGAAGAGTGTCCCTACCGCCGGTCACGACGGGTTGTCCGCCGAAAATCGGGCAGCACAGTCGATCCCATAAAAAAACCCTCCCCGGCGGAGGGCCGGGAAGGGTGATGATTCTCTTGCTGATGCGGCGGGCCTACCCCGCCGCGTCCTCCGCCAGCACGCGTGGCTTGCGGTAGTAGAGCTTCAGGCCGTTGGCCGTGCTCATGCTGTCGCTCTGCGTGTTCATGACCGTGCGGATGCGGTCGAGGATGAGCACGTCGATGGTGAGGATCAGCGTGGTGATGAAGGCGGCGTAGTCGGCGCTGACGCCCTGGCTGGTCAGGATGTCCTGGATCAGCACGACCGACGCGCTGGGCGTGCCGGCGGCGGCCGTGGCGAAGATCATGGATTGCAGCCCGACGATCAGCGCGTCGCCGAGGCCCACTTCGAGCCCGAACGCCTTCATCGCGTAGAGGCAGACCAGCAGCAGGCCGATTAGCGTGCCGACCATGTTGATGGTCGCGCCCACGGTGAAGAAGGGCGTGCTTTCATCGCCGCCCGCGCCGAGGTCGTCGCAGGCCTGCTTGGTCGCGGTCAGCGTCGCCATGGAGGAGGAGGTGGAGAAGGCGACCAGCGCCTGCGGGCCCACGGCGCGCAGCACGAAGCCGAGGCCGCGCCCCTGGATCAGGGTCGTCACGCCCACGATCACCACCCAGGTCAGGCCCATCGCGATGCCGTAGGGCAGCAGGATCTTCGCCAGATTGCCCAGCGTCGCGACGCCCTGTTCGTCGGACAGCGCCAGCGTGATGCCGCCGAACACGGCCAGCGGGATCGTGTACTGCAGGAATTTGCGGAAGCCCTGGATGAACAGATCGCTGATGGCGTCCGCTTCGCGGCCCAGCTTCAGCTTGGTCAGCGCGGAGCCGAGGATCAGGCCCGCATAGATGGAAATCATCAGCTCCGACGTGACCACGCCGTAGATCTTGGCCAGGAACGGCGCGGAGGCGCGCAGCTCTCCGCCCGCGCCGGTCGACGGAAAGACGTCGATGCCGGAAAAGGTGAAGTAGGCCGTGATGGCGATGGCCATGCCGACGAGCGAAAAGCCCACGAAGAAGCCCAGCACCCGCACGAACTTCGCGCCCACACCGCCCGTGGAGATGGCGATGGAACTGCCGATCGACAGGATGATCAGCGCATACATGAGCGGCTTGAGCGGCACGAACAGCGCGTCCTTGGCCAGTGCCGCGATGGATTTCAGGATGTAGGTGTCGCCCAGCATGATGGGCGAGGACAGGGCCGGGGCCGCGCCCAGCGCCCAGAAGCCCACGGCGGCGAGCGCCGCTATGATGACGAGCAGCAACAGCGGTATGTCGTGGATGGTTTTTTTCATGATGTCCCCGGCGGTCTTGTTGTCCGCCTGATTAGCGGACGCGCGGGCGGGGGCAAGTCACGATGTCGGGGGAGGCTGCGTGAGGAAGCGAGCTCGTCCCCGGCACTCGTTGCCGGGGCCTCCGGCTTGCCTTGTAAACAATCGGGCCAGACAGGCGTGGGACGAAGCCCGATGGAGGCCCCGGCAATAAATGCCGGGGACAGGGCTTCTCAATCATAAAGGACTAGAGCGTCAGTCTGCGTCCAGCTTCGCGGCCGCTTCGTCCGTCAGGTCGTAATTGTGGTAGACGTTCGACACATCATCCAAGTCTTCCAGCGCGTCGTTGATGCGCATGACCTGGGCGGCGATGTCGGCATTGTCGATCAGGTTCTGCGCCTTCCAGACCAGGTTCACCGACTTGGCCTCGCCGAACTTGGCTTCGAGGTTGGACGCCACTTCACCCAGATCGTCGCGCGCGGTCCAGATGGTGTGGACGGGCTCGTACTCGTCCCACTGGTCCTCGGCCTCCTCGTCATGCTCGACGTCGTCCGCGCCCGCCTCGATGGCGGCTTCCATGACCGTGTCCTCGTCCGCCGTGCTGAGCGGGTATTCGATCTTGCCGACCTGGTCGAACATGAAGGAGACGGAGCCCGTCTCGCCCATGTTCCCGCCGTTCTTGGAGAAGGCGGTGCGCACTTCCCTGGCGGACCGGTTGGTGTTGTCCGTACTGGCCTCGATGACGAAGCCGATGCCGCCGGGGCCGAAGCCTTCATAGCGCATTTCCTCGTAGTCGGCCCCGTCGCCGCCCGCGCCCTTGTCGATGGCGCGCTGGATATTGTCCTTGGGCATGGACTGCCCCTTGGCGTTGGCG
>CAYULR010000129.1:1865-7296 GCA_964445685.1 uncultured Algimonas sp. | reverse complement strand
GGGCCGAGATGATGATGCGCATGTATTCGCGGTGGGCGAATGCGCGCGGCATGAAGGTTGAAATCCTGGAGACGTCGGATGGTGACGAGGCGGGCATCAAGTCCGCCACGCTGAAGTTCCGGGGCGACAATGCGTTCGGCTGGATGAAGACCGAATCGGGTGTGCACCGTCTGGTGCGCATCAGCCCGTATGATTCGAGCGCCCGGCGTCACACCAGCTTTGCGAGCGTCTGGGTCTATCCCGAGATCGACGACTCCATAGAAATCGAGATCAATGAGAGCGACTGCCGCGTCGACACGTACCGCGCGTCGGGCGCAGGCGGTCAGCACGTCAACAAGACCGACTCGGCGGTCCGTATCACGCACGAGCCGACCGGCATCGTCGTACAGTGCCAGAACGACCGGAGCCAGCACAAGAACCGCTCGCAAGCTTGGGACATGCTGCGCGCGCGTCTGTACGAAAAAGAGCTGCAGGAGCGCGAAGCGGCGGCGCAGGCCGAGGCCGACAGCAAGTCGGAGATCGGCTGGGGCCACCAGATCCGGTCCTACGTCCTGCAACCCTATCAGATGGTCAAAGACCTTCGCACAGGCGTCGAGACGTCTGACACGCAAGGTGTGCTGGACGGAAAGCTGGACGCTTTCATGGCGGCGGCTTTGTCCGCGCGTGTGGGGGATGAGGCCGACGCGTAGTCGGCCCCGCTCCAAAGGGGGCTTAGCCAGCCTTGTCGAGGCTCGGCGCGGCCTTGATGGGCGTGGGCGCAGCGGACTTGCGGCTGCACTTGCCGTCGAGGAATGCCCCGTTTGCGACGATCAGCTTGTCCTGAACGACATCTGCCTGGACGTGGGCCGTCTCTGTCAGCTCGACGCTGGTTGCGTCGATCTTGCCAGTGACTTTGCCTCGGATCGTGACCGTGGTCGAAACGATCTTGCCGTGAACGGCGCCGTTCTCGCCGACCGTGACCTTGCCTGCGGTGAGGTTGCCGTCGAGACGGCCGTCAATATGGATTTCCCCGTCGGTCTTCAGGTCGCCCGTGATCGTCAGGTCCTGGCTGAGCAGGGTAGGGACGGCGTTGACGCGGGTGGATGCGACTGCGCCGCCGGATTTCTTCGATGTGGCGTCCGGAGCGGAGCCATTGCCTGTCGAGGACTTATTGAACATGGAGGCCGGCCTTGATGAACTTGAGTGGATCGTAAGCCCGCCCTTGGAAACGGACTTCGTAGTGCAGGTGAGTGCCGCTGCTTCGGCCCGTAGAGCCCATGCCACCGACTTTCTCACCCTCTTCGAGAATGTCCCCCCGCTTGACGTAGATCTTTTTGAGGTGGGCGTAGCGTGTCGTGAAGCCATGCCCGTGGTCGATCTCGACCAGATTGCCGTAAGTTCCGTTCCAGCCCGCCCGGATGACGCGCCCTGGGGCCGTCGTGACGATGGGGGACATGGGTCCGCCGATGAAGTCCAGCCCGCCATGGTGTGTCGGCCGCTTGGTAAAGGGGTCGCGACGCACGCCGAAGCGCGATGTCATGACGGTCTCGTTCACGACCGGATGGCCGAGTGGAATGGCGGTCACGACCGTGTCGAGCGCCTGGGCTTCGTAAAGCCGAGCCTCGATCGTGTTGATACGGGGCTGGAATTCGCCGTGGCGCAGTTCCGACGTCGGTCCGTCGAGCGGAATGTAGGGACCGCCCTGACCTTCGGACCCCGCTGACATGACATCATCCAGCTCCATGTCCGTGGCTTCGACGCCGGCACGTTTGAAAGCGATCTGATCCAGAAGTTCCGCCTCGGCTGTCAGAAGGATGCGGTTCTGCGTGTCGTCCAACGACAGCAGCGACCGATCAATGTCCAGGCCGGTCGGCGTGGCGTCGCCCGTCAAGTTGGCGCGGCGGGCGACGCGGTCGGAGCGGTCGCGCGGTGCAGGCGACATGAGGACTTTGGGCTCCGCAAAGCGCAGGAGCGGTTCTTCGCCGAACGAGGCGAGGGAGTCCGATGACATGAGCTCGGACAGCGTATTGTGTTTAGCTTCGATGTTCGCGGCCATCGCGGTGAAGCTGGCGCGTTGTTCTTCGAGAAGAAGCTCGGTCGTTTCGATCTTGGCCTGGCTCTCTGCCAGTTGACGCTCGATAGCAGTTTCAAGCTCAACGATGCGGGCGTCGGTTTTCATGAAGGGCGAGCCGCCCATGGCGAGGTTCACCAGCGTCAGAAGGCACCAGCCTGCCATGAAGGACACGGCCGTGACGAATGCGAGCTGAACCCGGGTCGAGAGATTGTAATAGGTGACTTCGCCCCCGGAGCGGAGGTAGATTTGGCGCTCAGGAAATGTCTGCAGGACACGCTTCCGCATATCCTCAAATACGCCAACGACCATGATTCCCCATCCGGCTCTAGAACCTGTCATTGTCTACACCATAGGCTGAAGGAGGAGGACAAGCCCTTTTGCCACCCATCGTGGTTAACATCGGCTTAATGTTCACGGTTGGGCGTCAGATTATCATAATAGTTTAATTCCAGGCCTGCTTGGCGACGGGCATCGTGGTTGAGCGGGGCACGGATCACACCCTCATAGTGTTCAAGAACCATGCCGCGGAACAGATCGCGCGAATCCATTTTGCGTTTTCCGGCAATGTGCTTCAGCCATTTCAGGCCGATGGCGACGTGTCCGATCTCCTCTTCGTAGATGACGCGTAGCACGTTCGCGCTGTCTGTGTCCCCGGCCTGGTCCAGCTTGGCGATCATGCCCGGCGTCACGTCGAGGCCGCGGGCCTCCAGCACGAGCGGAGCGACGGCGAGACGCGCGGCGATGTCGCCAGAGGTCTTGCGGGCTGCGTCCCAGAGCCCGCCATGGGCCGGGAAGTCGCCATAGGCGAAACCCAATTCGGCCATGCGGTCCGTCACCATGACGAAGTGGCGGGCCTCGTCGTCGCAGACGGAGGACCAATCGAGCCGGAATTCGTCCTCCCCGCCTTCCAGCTCCGGCGACGTCCCGAATCGCGCGACCATGTCTGCTGCCAGATCGATGGCGTTGAATTCGATATGCGCAATGGCATGGAGGAGAGCCGCCCGGCCTTCGGGAGAGCCGAGCTTGCGCTTGTGAAGCTCGCGCGCGGGCACGAGCTTCGGTTTTTCGGGCCGGGCAGGGGCTTCGGGCGGCGGCGCGGAGGCGGCAACGCACCCCTCCAGCACAGCCCTGCGGAAGGCCCGGGCCGTGGCGGCCTTCTGCTCCGGGACGCCCTCTGTGAGAACGTCGTAAGCGCTGATCCCCTGCGGCACAGCTCTTAGCCCGTATGCTGGCGCACGGCTTCGACGACCTTGTCGACGTGGCCTTTGACGCGGACGTTCCGCCAGGCTTCCAGAACCTTTCCGTCCGGTCCGATCAGGAAGGTCGAGCGCTCGATGCCCATATAGGTCTTGCCGTAGTTCTTCTTCTCGACCCAGACGCCATAGGCTTCGAGGGCGCCGCCCTCTTCGTCGGAGGCCAGCGTCACGTCGAGATCGTGCTTGGCGATGAACTTGTCATGCTTGGCGGGCGTGTCTTTGGACATGCCGATGACGACCGTGTCGAGCTTGTCGAGTTCTGGCTTCACCTCCGTGAACCCGATTGCTTCCTTCGTGCAGCCCGGCGTGTCGTCACGCGGGTAGAAGTATAGAACGACGTAGCGGTCTTTGTAGTCCGACAGGGCAACGGTTTCTCCGCCGCCTCCGGGTAAAGTGAAATCCGGGGCGGTATCGCCGACTTGAAGAGTGCTCATGCGTGTTTCCAACTGAAAATTTAGGCGCGCGGTTGCGCCGCGTTCTGGACCTGGCGTCGGTCCTTCGTTAGCGCACGGCCTTATGGCGGACGGGTCCACAACCGACAAGACGGCCGCCGATGCGCTGCCTCTGGATACGAGCGGTCCGTCCGCGCGGTTGAGGCAGATTTTCCGCACGAGCGGCTATCGTCTCTACCGCCTGGGGGGAGAGCTCGTCTCTGCAGTGCTGGCACTGGGCATTGTCGCCCTGTTCCTGATCGCGGGGCTCTTGTCCCGCCAGTCGGCGGACCTGTCGCCCCTTCGCCCCAACTTCGAACGCTGGTTCTCCCAGAGCTTTCAAGGGGCTCGCGCAGAACTGGGCGATCTGGACCTGAGCTGGAATCCCTCAACCGATACGGTGACTTTCACGGCTCGCAATGTCGTCGTCTATGACGAAGCCGGCAGCGTTCTCCAGACACTCGACAAGCTTCGCGCCACGACATCGAGGCAGGATATTCTCCTGCGGCGCGCGTCGTTGCGCGATGTCGAGATCGTGGGCGGTGAGGTCACCTGGGCGGAAGATGCGCAAGGCAATGTCACAGCCGGGTTGGGCACGCCGGACACGGTCGGCGGCTTCGGGCCCGTCTACACCGGACGGAGCGAAGGCGGAGAGGCAGGCCGTGCCGACTGGCTGGAGGGCTTTCAGTCGGTCATGTTGCGGAACAGTGTCGTCAATATCCTGCGCGAAAGCGACGGTCTTTCCATCAGTCTGTCCGTGGAAGAACTGGCGGGACAGCGGGACGGGGACGCCGTCCAAGGGCGGTTGAATGCGGAGGTCTTCGGCCCGTCCGGTGACGCCGCAGGGCGGATTGCGATGAGCGTCTCCACCCCGGACCTTTTCGAAGACATGGCATTGGAGATCTCGCTCGCGAATGTCGTCCCGGCCCACATCGTCCCCGCCCAGGGTCGCCTTGCAGCGCTTTCGGGTCTCGACCTGCCCATCGACGCCGAAATCAGCGGACTGCTGGAAGAACGCACGCGGGTCCGTACGGCGCGGGTCGATGTGGCTGTTGGCGCGGGGAGCGTTCAGCTGGCCGGGCAGACACAAGCCGTGACCGCCATGCGCTTCATCGGCGAAGTCGATCCCGGCGAGGAGCAGATGTCCGTCGAAACCCTTCTGATCGATTCGGAACGTCTTTCGCTGAATGCCGAGGGGGTCGTGCGGGACATTGGACGTTGGAATGATGGCGATATCGGGACTTCGCCGAAGTTCGACCTTCTCTTCGAAGAGGCGCGGATCGATCTGACGCCCGTTCTGGAAGCGCCCTTGCAGATGCGCCGCGCAGCCGTGGTCGGTGAGATCGATCTGGACGCAAGGCAGCTTACGATCGATTCGCTGGACGCTCGTTTCCCCGACTTTTCGCTCGCGCTCACGGGGCAAGTCGCTTCAGGAGAAGAAGGGCTGTCGTTGCTGAAACTGTCGGGCCGGTCGCCCCGGATGGATGCGCCGTCGCTCCTGTCGATCTGGCCGGTCCGGGCTGCGGACGGGGCGCGGCGCTGGATCGACCGCTCCGTCCTGGACGGTGTCGTGGAGAATGTGGTCTTCGATGTCGATCTCGACGAGGCCTTCTTCGCCAACCCGAAACTGACTTCCGACAGCCTCCAGCTCACATTCGATGTGAAGGACGGGATCGTGCGGTACATCAGCA